>NZ_JBEOPP010000004.1:0-157325 GCF_040310185.1 Shewanella sp. T24-MNA-CIBAN-0130
TAAGAAGTCTGAAACAGAAACAAGAAATGCAGCTTAAAATTTAAGTAAAGAGTGCCAACTACCTTGAAAAACACCGAACTACTGCGGTAAACATGCTCCAATTTGGCCGCGTTGATTTAAATTACAACAATGAAATTGGTTTTAATGAAGCAGTAAAAAACTTAGGATTTAATCATGCCGATTTTACTCCGGCATTTATTGTTAGCAAAATTTCATTAGGGCTAGCAACTCACAAAGACACCCGCATTGAGTTATTTAATCAAATGCAACAAGCGTTTGACACCATCAAAGAAAACGGCGAATTTAACCATGTTGTTGCCAAGTGGTTTCCTGGCTCTGATACCAAAAAAGTTAACTCAAGTGCTACAGCAAGTATGGATATCCCGCCCAATCTTAACTAAACGATGAGTGAGCGGCTAAATCAAAAGACTAATTTGAATAGCCATCAACAAACCTACATTGTTGTTAGTAATCAAAACCCAACTGAGCTTTAATCCCATCATTAAACGCGTGTTTTATCGGTTGCACTTCGCTGACGGTGTCGGCTAATTCAATGATGTCACGATGACAAGCGCGGCCAGTAATAATCACATGTTGCATCGCAGGGCGATTTTTTAATGCCGTTAATACCCGCTCAAGCTCGATATAGTGATAACTGACCATGTAAGTCAGCTCATCAAGTAATACCATGTTAATCGATTCATCTTTAAGCAATTTTTCTGCTTCTAGCCAAGCTTCCATTGCCGCTTGGGTGTCTTTTGCTTTGTCTTGGGTGTCCCAGGTGAAACCCGTGCCCATCACATGAAACGGCACCCCTGCGCCTGCTAATAAATTACGTTCGCCACAAGCCCAAGAACCTTTAATAAATTGCACTACCGCCGCTTTATGGCCATGGCCTACAGCACGAGCAACGGAGCCAAAACCTGATGTCGATTTACCTTTTCCGTTACCGGTTAGTACCAGCAAAATACCTTTTTCTTCTTGGGCTGCGGCAATTTTAGCGTCAACACCCACTTTGACTTTCTGTTGGCGGGCTTTATGACGTTCAGCTTTGCTTGCATCAATAGCGCTAGCTTGTTCGTTGTCGTGGTGATCAGTTGTCATGAGATTATTCCTTTCAATGTATTCATATCCAAATGCGCTTCTAATACATCGGCAAGACGATTTAGTTGCTGCTCGCGAATTTGGTTAATATCAATAGCATGGTGACTCGCTAAGCCTGCCCATTGCAAAATAAGTTGGCATGCAGCGGGATGATCGAATAATCCATGCACATAGGTCGCTAAAATTTGTTGGTCATTGCTCACCATGCCATCGAGCTTGGTGATCGGCATTGTCTGCTGTGCATCTTGTTCAATCGATAGCGGCTGCGTTACATCACTTTGAGTGAGTGAAGACTCACCACAATGGATCTCATACCCACTAAACTCTGCCTGCTGGTGTTGTAAGCGTAAGTGACCCCTTACTTGAGTTAAGGTTTTACTAACCGTTAATACGGTAGTAATAGGTAATAAGCCCAATCCTTTGCTGCAACCGGCAATGTCTTCAATGCCTAAAGGGTCATCAATTAGCTCACCGAGCATTTGATAACCGCCACAAATCCCGATGACTTTACCGCCGTAACGTAAATGGGTTTTGAGTTTAATATCCCAACCTTGTTGACGCATAAAAGCCAAATCTGCGCGGACATTTTTACTGCCTGGTAAAATAATGACATCGGCGTTAGGCCATACCGTCGAGCTTGCATCGCTTTGCATAGTCACATAATGAAAATCAATATGCGGGTGTAAACGCAGCGGATCAAAGTCGGTATGATTACTGATCCTTGGATACACTAACACCAATACTGACAAGCGCTGCGTAGTAGGCAATGTTGCCGATAACGGATTTTGGGGACTATCAATTAACGCATCTTCAGCGTCTAAATGTAGGTCGTGTAAATAAGGTAATACGCCTAATACGGGTTTTTGGGTATAGGCTTCAAGCCAATCAATACCCGGTTGCAATAAGCTGATGTCACCGCGAAAACGGTTAATCACAAAGCCTTTTACCCGTGCTTGTTCAGACGGACTTAACAGTGCCAACGTGCCCACCAAATGGGCAAATACGCCGCCTTTATCAATATCGGCAATAATAATCACTGGGCAGTCGGCCACTTCTGCAAAACCCATATTAGCAATATCGCCATCACGTAAATTGATTTCTGCGGGACTGCCCGCCCCTTCTATGACCACCAGCGAGTATTGTTGCTGTAAGCGTCGGTATGATTGCATCACGGCCGCTAAGGCCAAGGTTTTATAACCTCGACTCTCAGGGCCGAAAAAAGCCTTCGCTTCTAATGTGGTTAACGCTTTACCGTGAATAATCACTTGCGCGCCAGTATCAGAGCTGGGTTTTAACAGCACGGGATTAAAATCGGTATGAGGGGGTAATTGACATGCGATGGCTTGCAGTGCTTGAGCGCGACCTATTTCACCCCCATCAATGGTTACCGCACTGTTTAATGCCATATTTTGTGGCTTAAAAGGCGCAACATTGACTCCTTGGCGGGCAAATAAGCGACATAGCCCTGCAACAAGAGTGCTTTTACCGGCATCAGATGTGGTGCCTTGCACCATTAATGCCCCGGACAATAGGTCAGCGGTTGGCAGGGTAAAATGCGGCAATGACATTATGCTTTTAAGGTCAAAGGCAGGCCCGCAACCACCAAAGTGACTTGGTCTGATATTGCCGCTATCGATTGGTTAAGCCAACCGGCTTCATCAACAAAACGGCGATTTAACTCGCCCATGGGAACAATACCCGAGCCCACTTCATTGCTGACTAATACCACTTCACTTTGCAACGCGGGCAGACTGTCGATGAGTAATGATTTTTGAGAAGCCCACGAGGCACCATCATCTAACAATAAATGATTGGTTAATAATAACGTCAAACAATCAAGCAATATCACTTGCTGGGGTTTATCGATTGCCACCAAGGTTTGTGCAATATCGTAAGCTTGTTCATGCAGTGTCCAGCCATGGGCGCTAGACACTCTATATTGCTGATGTTGCTCAATACGCTGCGACATTTCATTGTCTAGCGCCGTTGCCGTGGCTAAATACACGCATTGGTAACCAATAGCAGCGTATTCGGCTACACATTGCTCTGCAAATTGACTCTTACCGCTGCGCGCACCGCCCAACACCAAATGGATCATCAGCTTAATCCCACCGCTAAAATGACAAGATAACAACACACTTCGCTAATTTGCTGTGCTGCGCCTAATGTGTCACCAGTATAGCCTCCAATCTGTTTACGGAAGAATCCGCCTAACAAAATACGCACCAGCCATAAGGTAATAAACAGTACAAATGCCACTAGGCCATTAAGCCATAACAACACAAAAATACCGCTAGCAATTAATATAAGCAAGTCATTGAGCTGCTGATTTTGTGCTACAGGCATTGACTTACTGGTCTGTTCATTTCGGACATATTGTTCACTGAAAATTAAGCTCGCCGACACGACTCGACTTAAGGTGTGACCCACGACAAGTGCGCTGACCGCCGCCAGTGGGCTGTATAAAGCTAACTCTACCAACAATTGCCATTTAAGTAGTAACACCAATCCCAGAGATAATGCCCCATAACTGCCCAAGCGCGAATCTTTCATAATCCGCAGCTTATCTTCAATCGTTCTACCACCACCAAACCCATCGGCGGTGTCGGCTAAACCGTCTTCATGAAATGCGCCAGTGACTAGCACACCCGCCACCATCGCCAGTAAAATAGCGATACTCGCGGGTAAAATGAGTTGTGCTAACCAGAACAACAGCGCACAAATTAAGCCAATCACTAAGCCGACCACACCAAAATATCGGCTTGCCTTGCTCTGCTTATCATTGTCGATAACCACCCAAGGCGGCACCGGGATCCGAGTAAAAAAACTCATTGCCACAAAAAATAGATTCAACTGCCGTAACCACTTTATCTCGCCAGACATCTTGTACCCTTAAACCGCATTATTAACACCAGCACCATAGAGACTGGCCATTTTATTGTGAAATTTCAGTGTAGCTTGAATTAACGCCAATGCAGCGCCAGTGCCCTCTCCAAACCTTAATCCCAGCAACAACAATAGTGTAGCTTGTAGCTGTTGTAATAGAAGCTTATGTCCTTGCTCTTGCCACTGATGAGCAAAGACTCAATAATCTCTTGATTGTGGACATAATGTTACCGCAACTCATGCTGCAGCAGTAGCGATAAAACCATCAATCATCACTCATTTTTTTTGTTCCCTAGCCACTAAAATCGCCCCAATCATTGACACGATTCTAACGCCAGCTAAAGGGCTAAAATGGCCCATGAACAGACTTACTCATGACGATGTAAGTCTAACGCTTGGTTAATTAATCGGGGTTTAGTGACCAAGGTTGCATCATCAATTCCCGTGCATCGACCAATACACTGCTCAATACACGGCTCAATACATTGCTTAATACACTGCCTAACACATTACTCAATACACTGCTCAACATATTGTTCAACACACAGCACATTACGCAATAATGATATTCAGCATAGCTGACATTACCGCAGTTGCGGCACAAGTATTGCCTATAACCATTTTACCCAAAGCAATAACATTGCAACCAGCACCAACAAGACGTGCACCCGCTGACGAGTAAGCTCTACGCATTAGGCGACTTTTTCAAGCCCATTGCGGCCGCTAAATGTATCGCCTGAGTACCTGCGCCTAAACGTTGAAGATAACATTGGCTTGGCCAGTTAGCGGTTGTAATATCGGGCAATCAATTATCTCAAGCTCAAAACCGACTTAACGACACTTGTCAGTCAATGAGATCTTTTAACGGCGTTGACGCAAAATAAACAAGAAAAATACACTACCCAAAGCGGCAGTGATAATACCAACAGGCAATTCTTGGTTCGATAAAATACATCGCGCTATCACGTCAATCCACACCATAAATAATCCCCCCAACATCGCGGTTAAGATCAGCGGCTGACGTCCTGAAAACAATAGCCTAACCGTGTGCGGGATCATCAACCCCACAAAACCAATGCCCCCACACGTCGCCACCAACATCGCGGTGATCAGTGAACACAGTAACAACATACTTAAACGCAATTTAGCGACATTAATGCCTAAGGTGTGAGCGGTTTCATCACCCGCTTTTAGCGCCATAATTTGCCGTCTAAACGCCAACATAATTAACAAACTAATACCAACCGTCACACTGGGTAATAGTAAATTAGACCAACTGGCTTTGGCAAAACTGCCTAAGCTCCAAAATAACACTGATGCCGCAGCCTGTGGGCTAGAGAAATACAACAGCAAACTAGTTAGTGCGCCGAACAGAAACGAGGTCGCCACACCAGACAACAACATACGTTCAACTTGACTACTTTGACCAGAAGCCGACAATATAAACACAATCAATACCGATAAACTGGCGCCAATAAATGCCCCAATCGGGATGCTTAATGTCGACCAAGACCACCAAGGTTGTGCCGTAAAGCTTGGTTTTATCGACAATGCGCCTGAAAATATCTCCGCAAACAAGCCTGTTTGGCTGAATAATGACACCACCAACACAGCACCAAATGACGCCCCAGAGCTAATGCCAAATAAGTAAGGGTCGGCTAGCGGATTACGGGTCACGGTTTGCAATACGCTGCCCGCGATAGACAAGCCAGCACCAGCCACAAAGGCTAACAAAATCCGCGGCAAGCGTAATTCAAGCACAATACGTTGGCTCAACTCGATAGCATGCCCACTGCCATCAATAGAACTCGGTATGTCACCCCCCCATAAAGTATTGAAAATGATCAATACGTCATTAAGATCAATATTGGCTGCACCAAAACTGGCCGCAAAAATAGGGGTAAGTAGCGTGGCAAATACCAACAAACTGAAACACACATAATACCGACGTTGCGATGCATCAATCATGATCAGAGCATCCTTTCTTGCTTGCCTGGTAACCATAGAAATAACTGATGAGGGGGTTACCATGTTGTGGATGATCATTGACGTGGCAGCAAACGCCAAACACCTCACTAATTTGCCGCTCGGTGAGTACTTCTGTTGGGGTACCTTTAGCAATTAACCGCCCTTGGTCGAGTAGCAGTAATTTATCGCACATCGCACTGGCTAAATTCAGGTCATGTATAGAAGCAATGACACTGATCCCTAGTGATACGACGAGTTCAAGGATTTGAATTTGATAACGAATATCTAAATGATTGGTAGGTTCATCTAATATAAGAATATGTGGCTGTTGCACAATGGCTCGGGCAATTAGTGCACGTTGTTTTTCACCACCAGATAATAGCTCATACTGTTGCTGCGCTTTTTGCTGCAATCCCACTTTGGTTAATGCACTTAAAATACGTTCTCGGTCTTGCGCTGTGTTGGGGTCAAACAAGTTTTTATGCGGTGTTAGCCCCATTGTCACTAACTGCTCAGTAGTCATATCAAAATAATGCGGGGTATCTTGTTGCACCACAGCAATACTCTGCGCTAACGATTTAGAGGAAAAACCACTGATGGGTTTGGAAAAAATTTCAATATCGCCGCTAGTTGGCTCAATATAACGATACAAGCAACGTAACAGACTCGACTTACCCGCACCATTGGGGCCAATGAGCCCTAGCATTTGGCCTCTAGGCAAACTGAAATCAATATCAGCTAGAATGGTTTTATTATCGACTTGCCAAAAGAGATGATTGACATCCAATACTGATTCAGACATGTAAATGACCTCGCCATGTCCAATTAATTAACACATACATCTATTTAAAAACTCCCCTAAGTCACCCGCTTAGGCATGGATATTGAGGCAATTCAAAGCTGGTATCTGACTTATGCACCAATGGTTAATTGGTCCATCTACAGTTGCGGGTACAGTTTGGGCTTATCCCAATTCCCAATACCTTGAAAGGCACTATGATTATGGCGCTATGGTTCTGATGAGTCGATTATAACGCTATGAATATAAAACTATGATTATAACAATATGATTATTACGCTATTAATATGACGTTATAGTAATAATTCTATGACTATCAATATGACGCGTTAAGCCTATGTAATGCTCACTTTAGCTACCTTGCTATCTATTACAACAGATTGAAAACAGTCAAGCTTATCAATATCGTCAAGCCAATAGACATCGAGCACCATAATAGCAGCATAGGGGATCGCTAGGTTAGCGAATAATCCGCTACATTGGCCAGCCTTAAGCCTATATTCCATTAAGCAGCACATTAAGCAGCGCATCATGCCACCGTGAGTCACCAATAACGCACCGGGGCAATTGCCAACGTGAGCAGCTTATTTCATCTCAAACGGGTCATTTGTTTGACTAACAAGGCGCATTGACCCGTCAATAGCGAGCCTATTGCAAGTTAATGCAACGCAGTTAGCGGGATAAAGGACTGTTGGATAAGCCGTTATCTCCTGCGCTGAGGTTAACGAGTACGGCTATGTTACCAAGACCACCACAGAAGATGGCAATCTCGTTTATGCAGGAGTAATTAACGACCTTGAACGCAGTCACTTCTCGACATGCTGGCTCCTGCATGTCGAGGTCGTTTGGGTATCTGACCACTGCCATTACAAGATAATGGCAGTAATTTACTCCCTCTCGCTAAATTTTTTGATGTTTCTTCACCAAGCCAAAGTCAGCCAAAATCGCGTAGGCACAAGGAATAATAAATAACACCATCAAGGTAGAGGCAAAGATCCCGAATACGATTGAGACAACCAAGGGCTGTACTACTTGCGCCTGAAGACTCGTTTCGAGCAATAGGGGTAACAGACCTGCTGCCGTCGTCAGCGACGTTAAAAATACCGCTCTAAATCGTTCCCGACTGGCACTTACAACGGCTTCATGAACGCTATCACCTTCATCGACATGATGACGTATATATTGCACCAGCAAGATAGAGTCATTGACGACTATGCCTGCAAGGGAGATAAAGCCCATTATCGATGGCATAGATAGGTTATAGCCAAGTAGCACGTGCCCCCAAAGCACGCCTATCAAAGACAAGGGTATTGCCAACATCACCACCACAGGCTCGAGGTAACTCCTGAATTGAAAACTGAGTATGACAAAAAGTCCAAATATTCCGATAAGGAATCCCTTACCAAGAGAGGCGCCCGTCTTCGCAGTCTCTTTTGCCGAGCCTTCGAAGTCGACCTTAACCCCAGGATAATCTTCAGTGGCTTGCGGCAGCCAATCGGATTTTATCTTAGCTAATGTTTCGGTGGAATTACCCTTGCGGTTGTCAACATCGGCCATCACGGTAACCGAACGTTGGCTATTGATCCGCTGAATACGGACATAAGATCGTTGATGCTCTAATTTGGCGATCGCCGACAGAGGCAACTGCTCCCCATTGGCTAACATAATGGGAAAGTTAGCCAATGCATGAAGATCGCCTGCTTGCTCCTTATTCAGCCTAACTTCAATTTCGATATTCTCGGGCCCAATTTGGATCTCATCGGCCCGTTGGCCAAAGAAAGCACTGCGCAGTTGATTGGCGACCAACTGACCATCGATGCCGAAGACTTCCGCTCCGGGCCTCAGACTGACCTTAATTTCCTCTTTCCCCGGACGCATATCATCGAGAATACCGTTGATACCGTCAAACTGGGCAAGATAAGATTGCAGCGACACCGAGGCCTGCTTTAGCATATCCAGATCATCACCTAGCAGGCGAACCTCGATATCACGACCCGCAGGCCCCATTGTTGGCTGCTTAAAGACCATAGACAAAGGGGCTGCTAGCTCAACCGTACCGTCGCGCCAATCTTCGATAAAATCTTCTATCAGCGTATTTCGAGTTTCGGCCGACAAGAGATCTAACCTAACCGTCGCCACATGAGGCCCTTTCTCGCCCGCATCGGCATTAAAATTAAACTGTGCGGTAATATCTTCAATAAGCTCAACGCCCTCTTCCACGTCTTGGGTATAGCGAGCAGCCGTCTCTTTAGCACTGAGGATCACTTGTTCGACAACCTCCTGAGTCGAACTCAATGGGCTGCCAGGTGGCAGGATAATTCTCACTTCGGCGATATCACCATCAAGCTCCGGAAAGGGCAAGAATTTCAACACGCCACCTGCGACCAGCGCCACAGATGAGAGCAAGATACCTAAGGTTATGCCAACGCTGGCGTAGCGCCAATGCACCACAAACCTAACCGCATTGACGAGTGTCGTATTACGAAACGTTTCGAATGCGGCTAAAAAATCTCGCTTAAATTTAAGCTCAGGCCTAGGCGCTTTCTTGGGGACATGGCTTAATGAATGGTTTAAATGGTTGGGCAAAATTAAAAATGCCTCAATCAAACTGATACTGAGCACCATAATCAGCACCGTCGGGATAGCCGAGAGTACGGCGCCCATCTGACCATCGAGACCAAGTAAACTACTGAAGATTAAAATGGTGGTCAGAAACGAGGAGACCACGCCTGGGGCAACCTTTTTAACCCCTTGAACCACGGCATCATGTGGCGCTAAGCCCCGGTCGACATGGGAGGCGATAGACTCGGCGATAACGATGGCATCATCCATCATGATCCCGATGGCCATAAGCAAACCGACTAAACTCATGATGTTAATGGAGACGCCAAAGAGACTCATCAAATAGATGCCGCCTAAAAAGGCAACAGGAAGACCTGCCGATACCCAAAAAGAGTAACGCAAAGAGAAAAATAACCACATGCTAAAGAAGACTAGGATGATCCCTTGCCAGCCATTGGTTAACATCATATCCAGACGATCTTTAAGCAGCGACGAGAGATCGTTGGTCAAGGTTAAATTCACGCCATCGGGCACACGTAAACGCTCTTGCTCGATGAAACGGCTTACTTTCTGTTTTATTCTTAAGGCATCATCGGCTTTGTTCTTCTTCACCTTGAGTATGGCGGCGTGCTGCCCGTTGAAAAAGATGTGCTCTTCATCGAGTTCAAATCGGTCAGTCACGGTGGCAATATCGCCGAGTCGGACCACGCTGCCGTCGCTGGTAGAGGCCACGATGGTTTGCTTTAACGCCGCTGGCGTGACTTTGCGCTCATCGAATCTGAGCAGCAGGTTTTTATCTTTTAACTCAATATTACCGGCAGGGATCTTCACATTTTGCCGACCCACTTCATCGGCAATGTCGGTTGCAGTCAGGCCCAAACGGCGCATATCGATTTGATTAAGCTCAACCCGCAGTTGATGATCGGAAAAGCCAACAACGGATACCAGACTCACTCCGGCATCGATTTTCAAGCGACGTTTGAGATCCTCGGCATAATGCTTCAGATGGGGCCAGCTGGCATCGGCCGAAATAGCGATATCGACAACAGGTTCGGCCCAATCGAGTTCTTTAACGATCGGCGGTTCAATTTGTGATGGAAAGTTTTTAATCCCATTGATCTGGGTTTGCACATCCACAATAGCGCGCCCAATATCGGCTTTGCCGTCCAGCTTGATAGTCATGGACGCGACGCCTTCTTGTGCGTCACATTTTACTTCTTCGACATTGCCTAGCCCATCGACCGCATCTTCCATACGCAGACATAGACTTTCTTCCACTTCTATCGGCGACGCGCCGGGAAAAACCACGGTAGCGGTAACATAGGGAGGCGCAAACTCTGGAAAAGTCTCACGTTTTATTGATCCCAAACTCAATAATCCGAGCAAGAGTAGGCTGAGCATCAACAAATTAGCTAAGGTCGGATGACGGGTGATATAAGCGATCACTGACCGGCCTCCTCTCGGTTCACCTGAGATTGCTCAGCAGCATTAACGTCGAGGTCTGATGAGATATCTCTTAAAGACATGCCTGGGATAGCGGGAATAAGATCGTTGAGCACAATGTTATCACCAACGATAACGTCTGCTTTAATCGCCACTTGATCTTGATTACGGAACAAAATGGTCACCGGTTTTATCATCAGTTTATTATCCGAGCTCATCAGATATAGCTTGTCACCGTGAAGCGCCTTCTCGGGGACGATAAAATGTGGCTTTGCCTGGCCGTATATCCGCGCTGAAACAAACATTCCCTTGGTCAAAGGAGGCCGACTGAATGGCTTAAGCTGACGAATATCCTGCTCAACCTCAAGATATAAGCCGATGGTAGCCTGATTCGGATTAACCGTTTCAGCCACCCGGGTGACTTTAGCTGGCCAAGTAAAACGATTGCTTCCTACCTGAAACTCTACATCGGCTTGTAATGCTAAGAGCTCAAAAGAAGGTAGACTATTTTGTTCAGGGATCATTTCAATACTGCTGACTAAAGTGCGCATGTCCTGCAGCGATATTTCAGCCATTATCTCCGCAGTACCGAGTTGGTGAGCGATCAACATAGTTGAGCCCATGGCAACCACCTGATCTTGCTCAATGTTGATATCGGCCACTCTGGCATCGAAAGGCAGCACAACCTTGGTTTGTTTCAGTCTTCTGCGGGCATCTTCTAACTGTGCAACATCGACGCTTTGCTGTGCTTGGCTCACTTTTCTATCGTCGGGAAGGAGCTTAATTGAGTTTTGCAGATCTTCTACCAACTTGGTTTGTACCAACAAGGACTGATGCTGACTTTCAAGTTCAGAAATCGACACCAAATTACGCTTTTTGAGGGTGAGCTTACGTTGATATTCCTGCTTAGCCAGATCCAGTTTCTGGTTCTCTATCTGCAGGCTGGTATTGAGGTTTCGCTCCTGCTGATCGAGCCTTGTCAGTTGTGCCGACGTAGCATTGAGACTCGCTTGTGCCTGTGCCAGCTTCAACTCATATTCCAGAGGGTCTATCTCTAGCACCAAGGTATCCTTTGGTAACATTCGGCCCGTTTCAAGCTGAGGGTGGCGGTAGATAACTTTGCCACTCACTTCGGCGACGGCTTGCCATATATGCTTAGGTGTCACGCGACCAAACCCCTGTATTCTTGGGGCCAGCAAGGTTTTGTCCAGGGTGAGAATGTCAACCGCCCTGGCTTTATCATAACTCTGGACAACCGAGGGTGATGGTTTTAGGGCTATAGCTAAAAATAATATCAGCATTCCGCCTAGGACACCGGGGAGCAGAAAACGTTTCTTATTACTGGTCATTATTTTTGTCCTTTGTCGGCATCAAGCCTCTTGCAAGCAGATTGGTATTTTGCTGTGCAAGTTTCATTAAAAATTCTGGGGTGATTTGTATACCGAGTCGACTCAAGAACCCTTCGGGCACAATAAATGGAAAGATCATCATCGAAAAAAAACTCAGTTGAGCGCAATGGATATCAACATCATCGTGCAACAGTCCCTTAGCTTCGAGTTTATCAAACATCATGATGTCATCCACATTGACAATTTCGTTAAACACCTTGGTTATCTCTTTATTTTCGGGAATACTTTGATCTAGGCCTGCCAGACGGAAAATTAATCTTGGGAAATGGGGATGCGCTGACATCACTTGATAGTAGGTCTGCATCAAGCTTGCCGGGCCATGGGCTTGTTTTTCTTTATTCACCTTGTAGAGCTCTTGTTTCACTGGCGCCGCAGTCTCTCGCAACATCGCGATAAACAGATTTTGTTTAGAGCCAAAGTAATAGCGAATAAGCCCAGGATCAGTGCCTGCAAGCGCCGCGACATCACGAACGGTAACCTGAGAGTAGTCACGTTCGACAAAAAGAGATCTTGCCGCCTGAATAAGCTTATCGCGATTTTGGGTCTCTCCACTGGGGCGTCCCACTTTATTCTTGCTATCAGGCATACAGAATTCCTCAGTTAAAGAATTATTTTAAGAGCAGAGCACATTAATTGGCAGTGAAATAATTCCACAAAATCAGCGATAACGAAGAATACAGCTATTAACAAGTTGTTAAATATGAATAAAAAACTATAACAGCATGAGTATAACCCTTTATGTTTAGCGGGGAGGTGATTTGGTTAATGCTTTAGAACCTTTGTATAACCATGTAGGGTTTTTATCTCAGTTTTTTATCTAGTGCCTTCTGGCAGAAGACGGTATCTGTCATTAAACGTTTCTCCCTATGCTGCAATATTGGCTACATCGTAGACTTTGCCGCTTTCCAAGCTTGTGATAAAAATTGGCAATATGTTGCTGAAACAGCTTGAGTTACGCCCTATAACTCAACTCGGTTTTAAAGCCATAGTATGTTGTCATTTGGATGCTCAAGTGTTCGGCCTCATTGGGCTTGTCATCCTCAACCTGTTTGACGACAAGCAGCCTGAAGCAATCGAATAAGATAATAAACATATATTGATAATAAATTTCTATTAAACATAGGCTTAGATCAATAAAAAACACCTACTATTATGTTGATTGGTTGAACATTTCTGCGGCTAACTGACGTCCCCCATCGCTTAACCCAAGTAGAAGTTAAATCAGCCTTGCTCTGGCGGTGAAAACTCGCGTAGTATAGACGTCTATACGTTTATATGTCCAAAAGGCTATCTTAAAAGGTAATCATTTAGAAGATGCGCATTGTAAGCAGCAATTGTAATCAACAGTTGTACACAGAAATGATGTTATCGCCCTATTATTGTAAAAATAAGGGTATGCTTATCTCAATCAAGGTATCAAGCAACATAGTGATAAAAAGGTAACTGTTATGGCTAAATCGACTTCTTACAGTCAAACACTTGAACAACTTAATGCATTGTTAGCGCAGCGAATTGTGATTTTAGATGGCGCCATGGGCACCATGATCCAAGACCATAAGTTGGAAGAAGAAGATTATCGTGGTGAGCGCTTTAAAGATTGGCATTGCGATGTTAAAGGCAACAATGACTTATTAGTACTCAGCCAAGCGCAAATCATTAAAGATATTCATACTCAGTACCTATTGAACGGTGCCGACATTATTGAAACCAATACCTTTAACGCTACCACCATTGCTATGGCCGACTACGACATGCAGTCACTGGCCGCCGAAATTAACTTAGCCGGTGCCAGAATTGCCCGCCAAGCTGCCGACGAAGTAGCTGCGCAAACAGGCTTGCCACGTTACGTTGCCGGCGTATTAGGGCCAACTAACCGCACCTGTTCTATCAGCCCAGACGTGAACGACCCAGGGTTTCGTAATGTCAGCTTTGATCAACTCGTCGAAGCCTATGTCGAATCGACCAGCGCCTTAATCGAAGGCGGCGCCGATATCATTATGGTTGAAACCATTTTTGATACCTTAAACGCCAAAGCCGCCCTATTTGCGATTGAAAAAGTATTTGATCAACTTGGCGATCGCTTACCCGTTATGATCTCCGGCACCATCACCGACGCATCGGGCCGCACCTTAACCGGCCAAACTACCGAAGCGTTTTATAACTCACTGCGCCACATTAAGCCGTTATCCATTGGCCTTAACTGCGCCCTTGGGCCAAAAGAGCTGCGTCCTTACGTTGAAGAATTGTCACGTATTGCCGAGTGTTATGTTTCCGCCCATCCAAATGCGGGCTTACCCAACGAGTTTGGCGGCTACGATGAAACCCCAGAAGAGATGGCTGAAGTCATCAACCAATGGGCCCAAGAAGGCATGCTCAATATTGTCGGCGGTTGTTGCGGTAGCACCCCCGCCCACATTAATGCCATTCGTGAAGCAGTACTCAGACATGAACCAAGACACATTCCAGACATTCCTGTGGCGTGTCGGTTGTCGGGGTTAGAGCCACTGACCATCGATAAAAACTCGCTATTCGTCAACGTCGGCGAGCGCGCCAACGTGACAGGCTCAGCCAAGTTTTTACGCTTAATTAAGCAAGAAAAGTTTGAAGAAGCCCTCGATGTGGTGCGCGAGCAAGTCGAAAACGGCGCCCAAATTATCGACGTCAACATGGACGAAGGCATGCTCGATGGCGTGGCTTCCATGGCGAAGTTTTTAAACTTAATTGCCTCTGAGCCAGATATCTCCCGCGTGCCGATCATGATCGACTCGTCTAAATGGGAAGTGATTGAAGCGGGCCTTAAATGCGTCCAAGGCAAGTCCATTGTTAACTCGATTTCGATGAAAGAAGGTGAAGCCAAATTTATCGAGCAAGCCACCTTAGTGAAACGCTATGGCGCCGCCGCCATTATAATGGCCTTTGACGAAGACGGCCAAGCCGACACGCGTGAACGTAAAACCCAAATCTGTACCCGTGCTTACCGTATTTTGGTTGATGTGGTCGGCTTTCCACCAGAAGATATTATTTTCGACCCCAACATCTTCGCCATTGCCACCGGTATTGATGAACACGACAACTATGCTGTCGACTTTATCGAAGCCATTAAAGACATCAAAACCACCTTGCCACATGCAATGATCTCCGGTGGTGTGTCTAACGTGTCATTCTCGTTTAGGGGTAACAACCCAGTACGTGAAGCGATTCATGCGGTATTTTTATACCATGCTATTCAAGCCGGCATGGACATGGGCATTGTCAACGCGGGTCAGTTAACCATATACGATGATATAGATCCCGAGCTTAAAAAACGGGTTGAAAACGTAGTACAAAACTTACCTTGCCCGGTTGCCGACTCAAGCAACACCGAACAGCTACTCGACATCGCCGAAACCTTTCGCGGCGATGGCTCCCAAGTGGCCAAAAAAGAAGATTTAGCCTGGCGTAGCTGGCCGGTGTCCAAGCGGTTGTCGCACGCCTTGGTCAAAGGCATTACTGAATTTATTGACCAAGACACCGAGGCTGCACGCCAAGAAGCCACCCGCCCACTTGATGTGATAGAAGGGGCATTAATGGACGGCATGAACGTAGTCGGTGACTTATTTGGCGCGGGCAAAATGTTCTTACCGCAAGTGGTTAAATCGGCTCGAGTGATGAAAAAAGCCGTTGCTTACCTTAATCCTTATATCGAACTAGAGAAGGTTGCGGGTCAGTCAAACGGACGAATTTTAATGGTCACCGTAAAAGGTGATGTGCACGACATCGGTAAAAATATCGTCGGCGTCGTGCTCGCTTGTAACGGCTACGAAGTGGTCGATCTTGGGGTGATGGTATCGGTTGATAAAATTCTCGATGCCGTTAAAGAGCATAATATCGACATCATCGGCATGTCAGGGCTCATTACCCCAAGCCTTGATGAAATGGTCCACAACGTGAAAACCTTCCACCGTGAAGGCTTAACCATTCCGGCCATTATCGGCGGGGCGACTTGCTCTAAAATTCATACGGCTGTGAAAATAGCGCCGCATTATCCACACGGCGCCATTTATATTGCCGATGCATCCCGCGCCGTGCCTATGGTGTCGAAACTGATTAACAATACCACCCGCCAAGCCACCATCGACGAAGCCTATGCTGAATACGACATGATGCGTGAAAAACGCTTATCGCAAACCAAGCGTAAAACCTTAGTGTCGATTGAAGCGGCGCGTGAAAACCGTTGCCAACATGACTGGGAAAACTACCGCCCATTTACGCCTAACGTGTTAGGTCGCCAAGTATTTGATGACTACCCGCTAGATGATTTAGTTGAACGTATTGACTGGACACCGTTCTTTAGAAGCTGGGAACTGCACGGTCATTACCCTGAAATTTTAAAAGACAAAGTGGTCGGTGAAGAAGCGGTTAAATTATTCGCCGATGGCCAAGCCATGCTGAAGCAAATTATTGCTGAAAAGTGGCTTACCGCCAAAGCCGTCATCGGTTTATTCCCAGCCAATACCGTTAATCACGACGACATTGAACTTTACACTGATGAAAGCCGCAGCACATTAGAAATGACCACCCATCATCTGCGCATGCAACTTGAACGCGTGGGTAACGACAACTTCTGTTTATCAGACTTTGTTGCCCCTAAAGACAGCGGCGTTGCCGATTACATGGGCGGGTTTGCGGTGACAACAGGTCACGGTATTGATCAACATGTAGCCCGTTTTGAAGCCAACCATGATGACTACAATGCGATTATGCTCAAATGTTTAGCCGACCGTTTAGCCGAAGCCTTGGCCGAGCGTATGCACGAGCGCGTCCGTAAAGAGTTTTGGGGGTATGCCGCCGATGAAATACTCGATAACGAAGCGTTAATTCGCGAACGTTATAAAGGTATTCGTCCAGCACCAGGTTACCCAGCGTGTCCGGATCATACTGAAAAAGGTTTGTTGTGGGATTTACTCAAACCCGATGAAACGATTGATTTAAACATTACCGAAAGCTTCGCCATGTACCCAACCGCTGCAGTGTCTGGCTGGTACTTTGCCCACCCAAAATCACGCTATTTTGGCGTGACCAATATTGGTAAAGATCAAGTTGAAGATTATGCTAAACGTAAGGGCATGACCTTAGCAGAGACAGAGCGATGGTTGTCACCGATATTGGACTATGACCCAGAATAGAGAGTGATCCTGAGCAGAGAGTGACCCAGAGTAGAGAGTGCTCCCGAATAAAGAGTAACCTTGAGTAATCGCGGTTACTCTTTTTTATGTCCAAACTTCGTTTGGATATAGGTCGAAAGGTTTATAAGTAAACTGTTTTGTTATATTTAGCTTTAACCCAATTTGCAACTAAAGTCGCTAATGCACCACCTAAACTATGACCAACACAATGGATAATACCTGTACTCTTTAACACTTCAGGTTTATCTAAATAGTCAGCTAACCCATCTCTAAAAGATTCAAATGTTGTTTGAAAACCTGTATGAACTAAGCTACCCGCATCATTACTTTTTGAATGAGCAGTAATATCGGTTACCGCATCAGCTAAAGTATTTGTACCCCGTATTGCAATCACGTGATCGCCCTTATGTTGCTGACTATGTCCTTGGCCAATGAGCAAAAAGCCTGTCGTTTCGCACCAAAAGAAACCACCAGAAGTCCCCTGTTGGACATCTTCTGCGTTGAACTTAAAGTGTTGTTTTACCTTATTATGGATAGGTAATCTTTTGGGTTTTTTTTCAATTTGGTAAGATAGCAATGCGATTCTAGCTGCAACATTAGGGGATATAACACTCATTATTTCATCCTTAAAATAAACTTTTAAATATTTTTTATCTAATTAATTTTTTAAATCATTAAAATTTGTAACAACATCCATAGATTCACCGTAATAAGTCGTAATTAATTCATCTTCCCAGTAACATATTGAAATTATAGGATGATCACGTATTAAACCAAACTGCGTTAAATCAACTTCATATTGTAATTCTTTATTTTGTAAGTCTGCATTTAACTGCAGCAAAAATTTGTTTAAATAAGGAACAGAAATCCAATTCTTACTGATCAACCAAAGCCAGTAATACTTATCTTCACCATCTTTTATCTCATCAGGTTCTTTCTTAATATAAATTTCCTGCCTAAGACGTGCATCTTGCCCAAAAATATTACCGGGGGCATTTGACTTAACTTTAACTTCTTTAAATGAAAACTCACCATTTGTATCGGTTAATGCATAGTCAATAATAGGGTCACCCTTGTCATAACCACCATATGACAGTTCTCTAACAACTTCCGCCCCCGAAATTGGAATGCCATTATTGGTGATTCGCCCTTGTACAGGAGCCGATAATTCAACTTCATATCGCTTCAAAAATCCAAACACTGCATCATCTCCTTCGGGGTAAGCATATGAAAAAAAAATAATCACAAATAGAAATAATGAAACCGTAAGCAATAAAAGGTAACGATATTTATCAAGAATACTATTTAACACCCTCTCCGCCAACTCATTGATATAGATAAAAAATAAAAGCTACAGATTCATGGTTAAAAAGAGACGTAACATAGTGCTTTTAATACTCATTAACAGCCTAATTTTAGCCAAAAAAAACTCTTTATCTATAGCCCTAAAGAGTGTCAAAAAGGCACTAAAAACATTAATTGTGATAGTTTTATCTTTGCCTCTAGAACCAACAATATTGAATCCATACGCAAAAAACACTTACTTCAACGACTCTACCCATTGGTTGGATGATGAAATTAGACCAGACCAGAACACCTCAATCAAACATACACTTTTCATCATTACACCTTTAAAGTAGCTATTTATGATGATAGACCCTCTTAACAAATCACTCTACAATAACTTCAGTAAGTTAATCATATCAACATCAAAACAAGGCGTTACCTCATCAATGAGCTACATAGCATATATTAGTTTGTTTCTCGTTCTGTCTGTCACTTCGGCCAACTACTTTTTGGAGGGAGCAATATTTCGCATGTTTAAAAAAGTCGATGTCGAAGTGTTTCCTGAAGTGATTGGTAGCCTAATCAATGAGGGAGAACCTCTAGCCGATATTAAGCTAAAAAGAGGTTACCAATACTCTGGTGTTATGGAAGAAATTGAGTGGGACTACACCACTACTGATGATGAAGGCAAATTTAGCTTTCCTGAAATCATTCACAGAACAAGTCACCCTAATAAACCGTTTGCTGAAACGCGCGTTGCGCAAGCAATTAAAGTCGCAGAGGGAGTTTATACAGACACTTTTCTTTGGTCTGCTGTAACTAAAGGTGAAAAACATCTTTCCCTATTAGCTGAAAGATTGGCGCAATTACATTGCAACCTCGCCAATGAAGAGATTAGACAAGAGATAATAGAAGAAGAAATTAGCAATGGAGTTTCACGACTACAGGTGTTTAGTATTTGCCGCTGGCCAGAACTACAACTATTGGAAGTACAGAAAAGAGAAAAATACGGATGATATTCAGACTGGCCAATCTAGATGAATTTTTGCTGATGGGATATCTAGTCAATAAGCAATAACGAATGTGTACCTATTGGCCCAATCGAACATACCCTTTTCATCATTACACCATAAAAAATAGTCCTTTATAATAATATATACCCTTGAAGAATCACTCTACAATGACTTCAGTAAGTTAATCATATCAACATCAAAACAAGGCGTTACCTCATCAATGAGCTACATAGCATATATTAGTTTGTTTCTCGTTCTGTCTGTCACTACGGCCAACTACTTTTTGGAGGGAGCAATATTTCGCATGTTTAAAAAAGTCGATGTCGAAGTGTTTCCTGAAGTGATTGGTAGCCTAACCCTTCAGGGTAAACCTCTAGCCGATATTAAGCTAAAAAGAGGTTACCAATACTCTGGTGTTATGGAAGAAAAAAAATGGGACTACACCACTACTGACGATGAAGGCAAATTTAGCTTTCCTGAAATTATTCACAGAACAAGTCACCCTAATAAACCATTTGCTGGAACTCGTATATCTCAAACGATTAAAGTCGATGAAAATGAAGAGTCAGACATCATTAAAGCAGCTAAAGATGAGTATTCTGAAGTAATACTTTGGGGATCCATATCTTCAGGCGAGAAACATATATCTTATTTAGCTGAACGATTAGCACGATTAGATTGTGACCTAGCTAATGAAGCCATTAGGAATGAAATCATTGATGAAGCGTTTCCTAGTGGTGTAGTGCGCTATCAAGTATTGAGCATTTGTCGCTGGCCTGATCTGGAAAAATTAGAAATCGAGAAACGGAAAAAATTTGATTAATAAGGGCGTTAAATAATTCATCCGTATATATTCTAATAATCGACACACCCCATCTAATCATTACCCCTTAAAAAATAGTCACTTATGATAATAGATCCCCTTACTGAATCGCTCTACAATACCTAGTTAAAAATTAACCATATAAAAATTAAAGCAGGGAGTGGCTTCATCTATGGGCTACAGAGCATATATTGGAATTGTCGCATTCCTGTCTATCATCTTCGCTGTTAGTTGCTTCTCGGAGGAATCAATGTTTAGCATGTTTAAAAAAGTCGATGTCGAGGTGTTTCCTGAGGTGGTGGGCAGTTTAGCTCATGACAGCAAGCCTTTAGCCGGTATTAAGCTAAAAAGAGGGTATAAATACTCTGGTGTGATGGAAGACATAGAGTGGGATTACACCACTACTGACGATGAAGGCAAATTTAGCTTTCCTGAAATCATTTATAGAACAAATCACCCTAATAAACCTTTTGCTGAAACGCGCGTTGCGCAAGCAATTAAAGTCGCAGAGGGAGACTATACAGACACTTTTTTGTGGTCAACAGTGACTAGAGGCGAGAAACACATATCTTATCTAGTCGAGCGATTAGCACAATTAGATTGTGACCTAGCTAATGAAGCCATTAGTCAAGAAATCATTGATGAAGAGTTCCCCAGCGGAGTTGTGCGATATCAGGTATTCAGTATTTGTAGCTGGCCTGAGCTGGAAAAATTAGAAATCGAGAAGCAAAAAAAATTCGGTGAATAGCAATAATAGTTAACAAGGAATGTTTATGACTCAATTAACCCCCAAATTAGCCTCCGAGCTGGCAGCTAAAGTGTACGATGTAATCGATTTAGACTTGGCACCCAACTTTGCTAATCCATACATTAAAAAACACTTTACATTCAACAATGTCGGTATAGGCAAAACTGGCGGGTTTATTTTCAATCGCCAGTCAGGTTTTGCGGCTATGGGGTTAGGCAAAGGACAATACCAAGGTGATGCTATCATAGCGATCCGCGGTACTGAATTTAGCTCTGCTGCGGACTGGTCTACTAATGCTCAAATTGGTTTAAGTGTCGGTGATGGCAGCCAAATAGTGCACGCTGGTTTTAATAATGCTTTTACTTCATTAAGACCGCAATTTGCGACTTTTTTAGATAAGTGGCGTACTTCAAATCCCGGTAAAGCAATTCATTTTGTCGGCCACAGTTTAGGTGGTGCAATAGCTTCACTCGCTGCGGACTGGGCATCTGTTAATAACTACGCTTCAAATATTAATTTATACACTTTTGGTTCTCCAAGAGTTGGACAACAAGGTTTTGCCACGGCTAACACTCATAGACTTAATCAAATTTACCGCTGCACCCACGGCGCAGATGTAGTGCCTAAAGTGCCTTTATGGCCTTTTATTCATGCGCCTTATCAAGGCGTTGAATATCGCTTAGATAACAGCCAAGGTTTGAGGGTTAGTGCTCATGGTATGGATCCTAAAGCTGGGGCCGAACCAGGTTATTTAGTCTCTGCAAACACTGAGCATTGGGGCCATTTACATGTTAAAGCTAGCGAATATTTAAAACCGGTAAAATTACGTTATGAAAACCGCAATCAAGCAAGCTATTCAGACCAGTGGAGTGACAAACTCAGCGCAGCATTAATTACGGTCTTAAAAGAGGCTGGATATTATGGCGCAATTGTAGCACAAGCAACGGCATCTTACGGTTTGACATTCTATGACCTTGTCGCCAAAACCCTTGAAAAAATTGCTGCTGCAGCAAGTTCTTTCGCCGACGATGTCAGAGGCCTACTCGGTCATATGTTGTCTTTTGCAGGAGCAGTCGTAACAACCGTAGTTGACTTAACTTTTGCCACTATACGAGCCATTTTCAATAAAATGCTTTCACGCTTACATAGCAGTGTTAAAGATGCGATTAAATCAGTACACAAGTAATAAAGACTAACAGAAATAACTAAAGGCCCATCCGCAACTTAATACTTATGCAGCGGCAGATAAACCTTATAAGCCGCCCTTAAGGCTCAATGTAAATTGAGCCTTAATCTTTTAAACCTAATAGCTGTTTATTTATAAACGTTGCCATTGTGTTTTAGCCAGCCGCTTTGGTGTTGTCCGCGTGGGTCGTGGTGAGTCCAATGGATGACGCCGCCTTTATTATTGAATTCATAAACGCCAAAGAACTCGACCGTATCGCCGACAGTTAATCCGTCTATGCGCGGGGCTAAATCAATATTATGGGCGACGAGTAAGGTACTGCCACTGGCTATTTTCAAAATAAACCGTTGGTGGCGACTGCCTTTTAGATCGTCGGCCAGTATTTTTATTACCTCACCTGAACCACCAACTTGAACATTACTTTGTTTATTCTCAATGGCGTTTTGTAATGCATTATCACTGTCAACGACATATCCAGCGTAAACGTTTTTTACAATTTGAGTGGTTTGAACCTTTTTATCTAAAAAACCAAATAATGCCAAGCCAAGTAAACAGATGACGACTATTTTTTTCATGGTTATCAAATCCTTTGTGATATTTACTTAAGTGAGACTAAGCGATAAACGGCTCAATTTAGTGTTGCTGTAATATCTTATTATGCTGAGTTAACAAGGTTTCCAACACATCAGGCGATACGCTAAAAATTTGCACTATATACTCACCAAAGCGAGAAGTCGTAGCTTGCTCGCCTTCATAGGTAATATGTAAGCCTAACTGCTTTAAGGTTTGTTGATCATAACTAAACAGCTGCGCATCTCTTTTCTCTTCCAATCCGGGCACCATACCTAAAATCGTCACCGCTTGGTTAACCTTCACCATCTGAAAAAAGTCATGCTCGGCTTGCTGCCACTGAGTTAAGAAGTCATCTGCTTCTTTGCGCAACATCTTGTTGGCTCGTTGTTTGTTAGAAGTGATCGGGACATAAATCGGTTGTAATGCACCACCATGCCAGCCTAATAGTCCACCATTTCTGACCGTGACATCATCACTGGCTGTAACAATGTAATTAGCACAAGACGATGCACAGGCCTTGTCTACCACCACCTTTAACTTGTACTCAAATACTAGCTCACCAAATCGAATTCCGGCAAATACATCGCCGCCACCACTATTGATGATCAGAGATTCTATTTTTGTGGGACTGTTCGTAATCAGTTGTTCAAATGAAGCGACATTCTCAGGTGTAATTTCGCCGTTATAAAGAATGGTGCTAGGTAATAGTGGGTCAATAGCCACACTGAAAGGTTCTTGCTGAGCTGCACATCCCATTAACGCTAGCAGTAAAGCGACAAGTAAATAACGCATTCATATTCCATCATGATGTTGAGTTTATAATAAATTATCATGAATAACTGATGTTGCTATAAAAATTTATACACTCATCAAAATAACGCATTAGATTATCTAGATTATGACCAACGGCCACTATCCTCAAGGCGCTTAACTCACTGCAGATAACAGCGCAAGATCCCCTACTGCACAGATAAAACGACCGAAATCCCAGTAATGCTTGTAAGCCCGGAACGACTTTGTAATTTCAATGCTGAGTTGCGTTTAGACTAGCCATAAAAAAACGCGAGTCATTGCCGCGTTTGTTATTACTTGAGTTCTGGCCGATCAAATGTCCAAAATCTATTTCAGCGATTCGAGCCATTGGTTGAATGATGATGCAGGCATAGCGCCTGATTGTTGGGCGATTGTTTTGCCTTGTTTAAATACCATCAGGGTGGGGATCGAGCGGATATTAAACTGCGCGGCTAAAGCTTGTTGCTCTTCGGTGTTGAGTTTTCCGAAACGGAATTTAGGCTCCCATGTTTTGGCGGCTTGGGTAAATACCGGCGCAAAGTTTTTACAAGGGCCGCACCAACTGGCCCAAAAGTCGACCACCAGTGGTAGTTCTGATTTGGTAGCATGGTGGCTAAAATTGGCGGCTGTCAGCTCAATCGGCACACCAACAAAAAGGTTTTGTTTGCACTTACCACAGGTTGGTTGTTGCTCAAGACGATCTTCAGGGACGCGATTTAAGGTATCGCAATGGGGGCAAGCTATGATCATGGTTAGTCCTTATCCACTTCATTATTGAGACTATTCAATCATAAACCTAGTTGGTGTGTTAAACGAATAATCGTTTAATTTATTATATTATGGCCTGCGGCCACTAACGCTTAAGTTCGCAAGGTTCCACCCTGCACGGGCTAATTCATTTATGGCCTGCGGCCACCAACGTCGTGGCGCTTCCCCCACACCAGACCAAGAGGAAACCAACGGCAGTTCCCTCTTTATTCTTTATAAAAGAATTGGCCCAGCCGCCTCGCAACATTTTTCCTAATGACTTAAATAACAGCAGCGAAAAGTCGCCATGGGGATCGATCTAGCTTTTGACTTCGTTTGTAATCGGCTTCGGCCTTATTCGAAAATGCTAAGTTGAATTTATCCATTTTCAAGCAAGGAATTTATGGACACAAACGAACTAATGATTTGGTTTTTAGCTCGTAAGAGATGATTAAGAAAAGTATCGCAATCAGTTATGCGCCCCTAAAAATGGGCAATGAATCATCTTCAACAAGAACGTTTACTCTGACCCACTAAATTTATGTGGACGCAGTAATGCAGTTAATTAAGCATCTAGACGATTGTGAAAAAATAGATAAACATTTACGCCAGCAGATTCGGAACTTGTATTTATGAGGTCTTTACAAGATAAGCCTCAACAAGTGACATTTACAGTAAAACCCATCAAACGACCGTGATAATGTAACGTTTTCAAGGTAAACGGTTAACTTAGATTACGGTGCTGTTGAGCCTACGATCTATTTACAAATCACCTCGTAATGCCTGTATTTGTCCTCGCAGCCTTAATATCCCCACCCAGTTTCATTTGAATGTCTGTAAAAGCGCTTGATGCTTGGAATGAGCTAAAACAAGCAAGCAATAAAATTAAGACAGGCATTCTAAAATTAGAACCCATTGGTTACTTGTATGGTGTTGCGATCCTGACGCATGGGGGAGTTCAAAACACAACAATATCGATTAGCTCACACTGATATGTTCAGTAATACCGTTTCAGCTCGTATCTTTAAATGAATTTCTTTGATATGTTTTATTGTAAGCAGAGTCGCACTATGATTTATTTCAGGAGGGAGTGTGAGGAGATCACTTTTATTGTTTGTTGCCTTTAGTCTAATACCCATATCTTCTGTCTATGGAAAAGAATTAAAACTTGCCGTGGTACCTAAATTTAATAGTGTTTTTTTTGATCAAAGCAAAGCTGGCTGTATAGATGCTGCGGCTCAAATAAAAGGCGTTGAATGCATATATCGGGGACCAGATATAAGTAATGTTAGGATGCAAGATCAGGTAATAAATCAACTGATTGATGAAGGTATAGATGGTATCGCTGTAGCCGTTACACAATCTAAATATCTCGTTAAAAATAGCCTCAAGAGAGCTAAAGAAGCAGGTATCCCGATTATTACCTATGACTCTGATATTGATGCTTCAATCAACGAAGACCCTAATAGTTTACGCCTAGCCTATATAGGCACTGACAATATTGAATTGGGTAAGTCATTAGGTGAAGAGTTAAAAAAACTTCGGCCCAATGGGGGAACGCTAATAATGCAATCTGGGCGACGAGATTCTCCCAATCTGAATTTAAGACTGATGGGGGTCCGTTCCGCATTATCGGGAAAAAAATACGATGTACCTCCTGGAGAATTGCTTAATAACGATTTGGGATGGACTGAAGTTAGAGAACCTTTCTTTAATTTTGATCAACTGGCTCAATCTGTTATTCAAATGGAGTCTGTAATGAAAGGTAGGCCTGTAAAAGCAGACTCTTTTATTGCTGTTGGTGGTTGGCCGCAAAATGACCAAGCACTTTACCGTAAAATGATTGCCCCGTATCAGGCAAAAATTAATAACAACGAGGTCATCATTGTTATTACTAATACATCCTCTGAACAATTAACTATGTTGGAAGATAATCTTGTTCATATCAATATTGGTCAAGCCCCATATGAAATGGGAAGACAAGCCATTTTGACACTGTATAAAATTGTAACAGAACAAAAATATGACAGAATAATTTACACACCTATCACATTTTGCACACCAGAGAACGTTGATACATGTACCAAGGTTTCGGGATTGTAATCATATTTAAACAGCATGGTATAAAAGCTAACGAATAATTATTTATAATACTTTCCAAATATCTTTTGGACAAAAGTGAGTTTGAGGTATTAATTAACTCAGCTTACTTGGTATTGGTTTAGCTTGATTTATAACGTCGCTTCATTTGAACTTATTGCCTGCAGCATGTGAGCTACAGGACGTAGTAAATGTCGCGATCACAGGGATATGAAAGAGTGACCTTAGTGCAGATGATTAAGCGAGACGCCAGCTCTTGATTTTAAAATCAGCATCCCTGTGGGCTTAACCAAAACATCCCTGTTTTGAATACTCGCTGACTCATCTACACCTGTAATTTAACTCTCTTCGATTTAGCCGCATAGTTGTCTATAGATGAAAGCTAAATAGGAAAAGCTCAAATCTAATTAGATGACTTATTTTGGGGCAAAGACGTGTTTCAAGGTGACCTAGTGAATGACCGTAAATTGCACAGAATTACTAAATCTCTACTACGTTCTGCCCTTGATAATGTTAAAATCTCCGCATCAGAATTACCGAGAAACTCAATGTTTATCCATCATGTTAACGGCATCGACTGGCTAGTGATCACAGCTTTTGAAGAACTGAAAACTATGTTTATCGAAGAAGCCGGTACGATACCCTCTTGCTTCTCTACCGCCAGCGAATTGAACCTGGTTGATCAAGCAAAGCGAACTTATAGATATTTGCCTACTCTCAGAGGCGTAATCACCGATATCGGCACATATCAAAGACAGGGTAACGAAGAAGATTTGAACCCACAGCTTGCCTGCTTAGTTGAGGGGCTTGGTCGAGTATTTATCTATCACGGCGGCTTTGTAGCTTTTGTGGATGACGAGCAAACCTTTATTACCCGAATAGACTGAAAATTATTCAGTAAGTTGAAATCGGCGAATTGGCATCCCTAGCAAGGAATGGGGCATAAATGATTTGCATACCTTGCTGCATTGGTGTGATGCAACTCTGAACTTGAGGACGTTGAAGAAAATAGCGTGAGCCTGACATGGATGTCAGGCTAGCTTTCGTTGGCCAAGGATGGCCTATCGGAAGCGTTAGCATTTTCGAATAAGTCCGAAGCAGGCTTCAAATGAAGTTAAAAGCTGGATCAATCCCCATGGCGACCTTTTCGCTGTTCAGAAAATGTTGCGGGGCGGCTGGGAGTTCCAAGAGGGAATAGCCGTTGATTTCCTCTTGGTCTGGTGTGGGTGAAGCGCCACGACGTTAGTGGCCGCAGGCCATAGCTTAAAAACACTTTGGGGCAAAAATGAGTTAGTAATACTGTCTTAAAAGGTATTGATTCAACTCTGAACTTAAGAACGTTGAAGACTCTTTATAACAGAATGCGTGAGCCTGACAGGCCTTTCTCGCACATCTGACCTATATGGATATTGGAAAGTCGGCAACATCATTGATCATGTCCTTCAAGGCATTCAGGCATCCTGCCTATCAGAATCAGGCTAGCTTACGCGGTACAGGTCGATTGGCATCTAACCGATATGGATATGGGAAAAATGAGTTAAACAAGTATTTACGTTGGAGTTAAAACAACGGAATTGGCGTGTAAGATCCAATCCCGTTTTTCACTTCTTGGTGCTTATCTGCTAAGCGCTGGCGTGCGTGTAGGGATCAGGCGCTTGCTGCCTGTAGCCTCAAATGCACCCGCAAACCTCAGCAGGTTGTTGTCGTCATAAGCACGGCCCGCGAAAGTTAACCCTACAGGCATGCCAATATCGGCCATTGCCCCCATCGGCACAGTAACCGTTGGTACACCTAAGTGGCGAATAGCAAGGTTGCCGTTAGCGACCCAAATACCGTTGCTCCAAGCGATGTCGGCGGAGGCTGGATTAACATGCGCATCTGCTGGACCCACGTCAGCCATGGTTGGAAACAGCACTGCATCGAGTTTGAGTTCGTCCATCCAGTCTTCCAGATCCAGCTTGCGAGTCTTCTCTAAGCCGCGCAGACCATCCGGTATGCTGTCGATTTGGTTATACGACTTGAGACCTCTTTTGGCCATATTGACGTACTCATCCATGCCAGCAGCAAGATCGCCCTCACGGTTCGGCAAGGTGCCAAGATCGTGCGGGAAAATCAAATGCCCATTAACGTCAGCTAATTTGTTCAGTTTAGGGTCATTGTTGGCACGCAAGAATTCATCTAAAGCCCACCCCGATAGTACCCATAGCTCATCATCAAGAAACTCAGGTGTGACTAAGCCACGGTTAAATACCGTCGGCGCACCAGGCCGGTCACCTTCACAGTTAGAAACCAGCGGGAAGTCCACTTCAATCACTTCGGCTCCGGCAGATTCCAGTGCTTTGCGTGCCGCTTCCCAGAGGTCGATCACCGATGATCGAGTATTGATGCGCTGACCGGTCGGGCCTCCGATACCGGGGTTTTCGCTAGTGCCAGCCAATTCATCCTTGTTAATGAACATGCGTGGCACCCCGAAACGCTTGCCTTTAAGCGTGTCAGCTTGGGCGGCAAGATCCAGATAAGAGTCTGGACGAACTGTTGATGCTTTTGGGATCTCGACCCAAGGTTGTAGACGCCATAGGTCGCCACGGGTGATAGGGTCGTCTGCCACGATAACGTCAAGAACTTCGAGCATGTCGGCAATAGTACGGGTATAAGGCACCACTACATCCATGGTCGGTGTCAACGGCCAGTTGCCGCGCACAGAAATTACCCCCCGTGACGGGGTATAGGCGCACAGACCGTTATTTGATGCAGGTCCACGACCGCTCGACCATGTCTCTTCGGCTAGACCGAAAGCAGAATAGCTTGCGGCGGTCCCAGTACCCGCGCCATTGGAAGAACCAGAGGCGAAGGGAGCTGTAAGGTAGTTAGCATTGTATGGGCTTTCGGCGCGACCGTAGTGACCACGCTGCATACCACCATTGGCCATAGGTGGCATGTTGGTTTTACCTAAACAAATGGCACCCGCTTCGCGCAGACGTTCAACGGCAAAGGCATCGTATTGAGCAATCAAATCCTTAAACGCTGGGCTGCCCGAAGCCGCAGTGAGCCCCTTAACAAGATAGCTGTCCTTGGTGGTATAGGGAATACCATCGAGTGGGCTAAGTGTTTCACATTGAGCTCGGCGTGCATCAGAAGCCTCAGCTTCCTTGATCGCATCTGGATTGTGAACCACCAGCGCATTCAGCTTGGTCTCTGTCGCTGGGCCGTCGTAAGCATCAACCCGTGCGAGATAAGACTTCACCAGTTCAACCGCTGTGGTGCGACCGGATTCGAGCGCTGTACGCAGCTCGGCAATAGAAACCTCAGTGACTTCGAACATGTTTCGACCTCTTATTGAAAGCCAATTGTGTTAAAACAACAGTGACATACATGGTCATTGTGTTCTCCTTAGTTTTTACTTACTGTCCAGAGGGGATCTGTTGGGTGATGCAATGGATGTTACCACCACCTAATAAGATCTCGCGGGCAGGTACTCCGACAATTTCATACTCGGGGAAAATCTCCTGCAATTTTTGTGCAGCGATATCGTCAGTTGCAGGGTCGAGTAGTGGAAAAACGATACGATTGTTGGTAATTAAAAAGTTCGCATAAGAACCCGCTAAGCGTTCACCCGCCGTGCGTGGAACACCAGTCCCCTCAGTTACGCCTTGCGCTTCCTCTGCTGTGCAATACAAAGGACCTGGCTGTGGTAATAAATGGATTGTTAATTTACGGCCTTGTGCATCCACAGTATTTTGTAAAATATCCAAAGCGGCTTTTGAACGAGGATACTGCGGATCGGTTTGATCATCAGTCCAGTGTAAAACCACTTCGCCTGGGCGAGCAAAACAGCAAATATTATCAATATGTCCGTCGGTCTCATCCATGTACACACCTTCTGGCAACCAGATAAACTGCTGCACATTTAAATAATCACACAGTAATGCTTCTATTTGTTCACGATTAAGATCTGGGTTGCGATTGCTGTTAAGCAAACATTCAGCCGTCGTCATGCAGGTGCCTTCACCATCGACATGAATTGAGCCACCTTCGAGGATCAACTGAGCCTGATAACGCTCAAAACCATGCTGCGTGAGCATCTGTTGTGCGACTTGCTCGTCCTTATCCCATGGAGAGTACAACCCCCCGTTATGACCGCCCCAGGCATTAAAGCCCCAATCAACACCACGGCATTCGCCTTTGGCATTCACTACTACAGTCGGCCCTGTATCGCGAGCCCAGCAATCGTTGCTATCTATTTCGACCAACGTAACGTGGGAAGGCATAACCGTCTTGGCTTGAGTCAAAAATTCCTTAGGTACCCCCATATAAACAGGGGTAGCAGCACCAATGGCATCGGCCACTTTAGCAAAGGTTGCCTGAGCATAAGCCCCTGCAGAGCGCCAGTTATCAGGACGATATGGCCAAATCATCCACACAGCTTGCTGCGGCGCCCATTCGGCGGGCATGCTAAAACCATCTTGAGATGGTTTAGTGGTTAACTGCGTGGCATCCACATTCATGTTTGTCATGAGTTTTGTCTCCGGTAATGCTGAAAAACTATAAGGGAGTGCGCCCTAACATAGGACGACAGAATAAAAATACGCCTAACATTAATCAAATGAATAAATCGAATTACCACATTCATCACGCAAATAGTTAGGCCGAAATTGCCACGTCTACACTAGGTGAGCTTTAGCTTCGATGAAATATCACTGTATATCATATCATTTAAGACTACTTGCGCTAAATACTTGTATGCAGGTGATAGATAAGAATTTATACGGTAAAAAGCTTGCAAGTTTATTGCAAGCTAGATTAAGTGCAATCACAAAATGGGCCAAAAACGAGTGAGATTTATTGACTTAAAAATGGACAAATTCAACTCTGAACTTGAGGACGTTGAAGACTCTTTATAAAAGAATGCGTGAGCCTGACAGGCCTTTCTAGCACATCTGATCTATATGGATATTGGAAATGTCATAGTGATGTCGGCAACATCATTGACCATATACTCCAAGGCATCCGGCTTATCAGATGTGGGCTTAGCTTTCGAGGTACAGGTCACTCATTGGCATCTGACCCATATGGACATGGGGAATGTCATTTGATGGCGGCAACATTATTGACCATGCCACCACGACATTCGTGAATCCATTCACATCAGATCCCCATCGGAAGCGTTAGCATTTTCACTCTTTATTATAAGATTGGCCGAGGCTGGATTCAAATGCGATTAAAAGCTGGAACAATCCCCATGGCGACTTTTCGCATCTGTTATTTAAGTCATTAACGAAAATGTTGCGGGGCGGCTGGGCCAATTTTTCATAAAGAGTAAAGAGGGAACTGCCGTTGGTTTCCTCTTGGTCTGGTGTGGGTGAAGCGCCACCACGTTAGTCGCCGTAGGCCATAAAGGTGTTAGCCGTTAGAGGCCGCAGGCCATAAGTAAAACAGCAACTCAGTGGATGACCACTGACTAATTAACACCCTGTAATCACCGTCGAAATAACCGGTTCACCTGTAACCTTCCAATGATATTGGAAATAACAATTCGTCGCGATAACCTCTGTCGACGTTGGCTCGGCTGCAGCCAACACACCTTTTGGTGCAGCAGCTACCGCATAACTGCCACTTGATGCATAAATTCGATAAGCCCAGTCATTCACATCAAGCCCAGCGGCTTCAAATATTTCCGGTGCTAAAATATAATTGGCAGTAAAACTGGTGTTAGCGGCATTGGACGCTGCGGCCCAAGGTTGATAATTACTGCCTTTGACACCAGAGAACTCAACCGTATCGGAAATGGCCTTGCCTGATGTGAGCGTTTTCGCTTTAAATAACGAAACTGCCGTTTTCATCGACCCTGTTGCACCTTTGATAGCGGCAATATGGGCATCTTTTTTTAAATTGATAAATTTAGGTGCCGCAACAACAGCCAAAATACCTAAAATGATAATCACTACCACCAGCTCTATAAGCGTGAAACCCGATTGGCGGGAACCTTTTGTTAATGTACTCATACAACGAATGCCCTTTGACACAGTCATTGACCGCGCAGTTTGTATAAATTGAGTAAGATGATTATGTTTCAGTGTCCATATTTAACTGACTGTATTTAGCTGACTGTATTTAACTGACTGTATTTAGCTGACTGTATTTAACTGACTGTATTTAACTGACTGTATTCCAATGATTATTTTAACCCTCTATTTAGCCGTAATTACAGAGACTTTTACGCTGATGTTAATAGTTTCGAGCCAAGTGTGTTGTTTAATCTACCAATCTAAGGCAGCGGATCAAAATAACACACTACCGTTTCGGCTCACAACTATTACAGCAATGACAAGATTAATAAATCCACAGTATTTAAACCTTCAGTCGCCACATATCAAAAGCTTCTTGGCAAAGCTGCTGTCTAAATTTTGGATGGGCGATGTCGATAAGTGCTCGAGCTCGCTCGCGCAATGACTTACCCCGCAAATAAGCCGTTCCATATTCGGTGACAATATAATGCACATGCGCCCGGGTAGTTACCACGCCAGCCCCTGGGGATAATACTGTGGCAATGCGCGAAACGGTGCCATTGGAAGCGGTACTTGGCAGTGCAATAACCGATCGCCCACCTTCTGACAGTCCGGCGCCGCGGATAAAGTCCATTTGCCCGCCTACGCCTGAATAAATTTGAGTGCCCAGTGAATCGGCACACACTTGGCCTGATATATCGACCTGTAACGCGGAGTTTATTGCCATTACATTAGGGTTTTTACGAATAATGGCAGTGTCATTGACCTGCTCAATATCCATAAATATCACCGACGGATTGTCATCAACATAGTCGTAAAGTCGTTGGCTGCCCAACGCAAAACCAGTGACAACTTTACCGGGATGTACTTTCTTACGGCTGTTATTGATGACTCCAAGTTCAACCAGATTAAGTACCCCATCTGAAAATAGTTCGGTGTGTACGCCCAAATCTTTGTGCTCGGTTAAGCACGACAGCACCGCATCTGGGATAGCACCTATGCCCATCTGCAAGCAAGCGCCATCAGGCACCAGTTTTGCTACATGCTGGCCGATGGCTAAACTAATGGCATCGCTTGGGGCTAATAGATGTTGTGGTAACGGCTTGCTCTGTTCATACACAGCAGCCAGCTGATTATAATGAATAAAACCATCACCATGGGTGCGAGGCATCATAGGGTTAATATGGGCAATGATCCGCCCCGCCATTTGGCACGCAGCTAAGGTTGCCTCAACCGATATGCCTAAAGAGCAGATACCGTGTTTATCGGGTGGCGACACTTGAATAATCGCAGTGTCGATATGCTGTTCGCCGGAACGAAACAACTTGGGCACCTCAGAGAGAAAAATCGGAACATAATCGGCATCACCTTGTTGTAACAGCGACCGCGTGGGTGAACCAGTAAAAAAGCAACGATGGCGAATATGTTCTTTTAAACGGGGATCACTGAGCGATTCAGCGCCCTCGGTATGCAGCTGTAATAATGTTAAGCCATGCTTAGTTAGCGCATGTTCGGCTAATGCATCGAGCAACAATGTTGGCGTAGCGCCCATGGAGTGTGTCCATAAAGTTTCACCGCTTTCAATTAAGGATACGGCCTCTAAAGCACTGCTACAAATAATTGGTTTCATTAATATTACTCAAGGTAATTAAGCTATTTGTAGTGTAAGCGCTAAATTAATCCGTTAATAGCATTGGCCTTTGTAACATTGATCTAACACAAAAGAGTGGCATAATTGAGACATTGCAGGGCATTTTTTATTCAGCGAGCATTGAGTCGGAGTATTAAGCAAGAGTATTAAACAAGAGTATTGAGCGGGATCATTTTGTTGGAGCAATCCCTATAACCTCCTTTGGGTTTGTGATTGTAAATGTCGCACTGAAAAATACGCCGGAGGCCAATATGACACTGTATGGCACTGATAGGTGGGGCTGAGAGATATATGACCAAAACAGCAGAGGCCACTTATTTATAAACAATATTGCGAGGTGTCTGTTGAGCCCATTTGAGCCATGACGCAGTTGGAGTCTTGCGATATTTATTTACAGTGGCCCAAGGCCAGCCTATTAATTTAAGCAAGCTTAATGCAAACCAGGTTCGTTCAAACGAGGTTTACATTAACCAATAAACAGGGTTAAGCACAGTGTTTATACGCCAACGCGGGCATGTTTAGTGTTAGCTTTCGTTTCAACATAAGCTTGGTAACGGCCAGGTTTATGATTAACCGCAATTAACACATTTAACGCAATTGCACCCATCACTGACAATAACACCAACTCAAAAGGAAACAGCAACAGCGAAGAGCTTAAAATTATCGTATCAATTAGCAAGCCAAAGTTACCGGCACGAATTGAATACTTGTTTTGTAAGTAAAGTGCCAAAATGCCTAAACCGCCTAAGCTCGACTTATGTCTGAACATAATCAACACACCGACCCCGATCAACATACCGCCGACTACCGCTGCAAATAATGGATGGACATTATCGATATGAATAAACATCGGCATATAATCCGTCATTAGCGAGACTATTGTCACCGAAATGAAGGTATTTATGGTGAAACGCTTAGAAAGCTGAGTCCAAGCGATATAGTAAAAAGGCACATTGATTAAGAAAAATAACACCCCAAAACTTAACGATGTCAGATGCATCCCAATAATCGCCAAACCTGCGGTACCACCAGTAATAAGCTGATTACTGTTAAACAGAGTCACGCCAAAAGACACCATTACACCGGCACAAAACAAAGCCATAATGTCTTCGTAAAATCGGTGTGTTGGAAATTGCATGCGATTTGCCATCCTGTAGTGAGTAGCGGTTAGTTATTAGCAACCTAGTGATTACATCATGCTGCTAATGCACTGGCCATTGTGCAGTGCTATAAAACAGCAACATATTAAGGGCGCGCAGTGTACCGAATCAACTTGGATTAAACAGTTAGCTAAATGAGACAAATGCTGCGATTTTTGCCATGAGTGTTCACTCAGATTTACGACTTTAGGCACTTTGGTAAACGAAGTGTTTATTAATTGTTACGATATCGATTAGGCTGGGGTCTAAGAGATGCGCTTGATCAAACTTCAGCCGAATATTAGCACTGTATAAATAGATGTAAAAGTTAACCGCGGCAACGATTCTAGACAACCTTAAGTAATCAATTTCTGCCACTTAAGCATGACATGGTTTAGCCAACATAACCTCGGTTTGGAATAATAAACGGCTTTGAATTAACCCTTGCCTGTTACCAAAAAAAGGCATAAATGACAATATAAATAAAGCTCAGACTTAAGCCATGCCCTCCCCCAATAACATTGAGGCCATAGAAGATAATTAACTCCGAAAGTAATGCTAACGAGCTGTGGGCTTAGGCGCATATTTACCCATACGCAGGGAGTAAAACCTCCATGATGCCTGGAATATCATGGACTGAGACAGCGCAACTTATCGACCAAGAAATGACAACTTATTGGCGAAGGTGTAACAGCGCGGCTAAGTCACTTCACATATGTCGTCGGGTAAATTGTCGCTGGAACCGATCAAAAATCATCACTCAGCATAATATTGACCGTGCCCATCACCGCGAAACCATTAACTTGACTAATGACTAAACGCTCAACATAACGACACAAGCAAAACAAACTGGTAACTATAGCCTTACAGATCAAACAATTAATTAAAACCTTGATCAAAAAATTCATTATCGAGCACAATTATTTTTTATACTGACTAAAATTGAATAATCAATCTTGGTAGTAAGCTGGTCATACTGAGTTAAACCGATAACGATATGCTGTCTATCTGCTTAATTAAATAGTGAAAAATGGCAACAAGCTCAATTAAACACCACAAAACTAAGCGCGATAATGTTGACTAACCTGCAGATAAACATAACCCTTTTTATAACATTCCCGACCGCTAAAAGGGATATTTGCAGATTAAATCAGCAAAAAATTAAGTTGATCAACATCACAGTTCTCATTTGAGAAGTCCTATAACAATCGAGAATATGCATGTTTATATCATTATGTTACCGTGGCGCAATGCTAAATTAGCCTATACGCAAGAAAATTAGTCAATAAAAATTAGTTATTACAATCAAGTAAATGAGCCTAAATCGGGCGGCAACTAACCCGGCGTCTGATTTTCCCCTTAAGACAAACTGAGGTGAAATATGGATATATCTAACACGTCGCGCCGGACCTTTATTAAGCAATGTGTGATTGGTGGAGTCGCCGTTTATTCAGCGCCTTTACTGTGGGAAATGAGTCGGGCCAATGCGTCTATCGTTTCTCCTGAACTGGCAGCCCAATGGCAAACTCAGATTAATGGTCAATCCAAACCCAAGTTTCGCAACGATGGCATAGCCAAAGTGACCGGCCAAAAAGTCTATGGCCGTGACTACCGCGCAATGGACATGGCAGGCTGGCCAAAACAGCAAGGTTACGCTTTTATCTTGCGCGCCGCCGATGCATCCCATGTTTATCAAGGATTTTCCCTCGACCACCTCCCGGCTTCGGCTAAACCCTATAAAGTGATCACTGCGGCGGATCTTATTCACGACAAGGTTAAGCTGCCCGAGTTTTACGGTGACAATATGTTACTGCCAGAGGGACAAACCGCAGATTATCTTGGTCATGCGGTAGCCATATTATTATTCGATAGTTTTTCTGCATTTAAACAAGCTAAGTCTTTGTTGCAGTTCGACAAGACCTTATTGCGCTTTGGTGAAAAAACGCCCTTTGTGTCAGACACTAAAGACCCTTATGCCAGCTGGCGTCTTATTCGGGTTGAAGGCGAAAATGGTGCCCGTGAAGATACTTATAGCCCACTACACGATGGACTATTTTTCCCCAGCGTTAAGCACCACAAACCGGTATGGTCAGGTGATGTTAATGCTCAAGGCTCGGTTTCTGAGCGCGGGCTGTATTATGCTGGCGAGATAGAAAAACAGATTGCGAGTGCCAAAGCAGATCAACAGTGGCAAGTATTAGAGCGCGAATATCGCACCCAGATCATCGACCCGATGATGATGGAACCAGAAGCCTTTAACGGCTGGTTTGATGCCAGTAGTCAGACATTCCATACGGTTATCACCTCGCAGTCACCACAAGACTTTCAAGAGATGGCCGTACACATGCTGTCATCTGGGCCATTAGCGGGAAAAGTAAAGCATCTGGTAGTGCATTCGCCTTATATTGGCGGCGGTTTTGGTGCCAAAGATCATTCGATATTTCCTTATTATGGCGTGCTCGCAGCCATTTATGCCACCGGTCCTGTGCGCTTAGCCAATGACCGCTTTGAACAATTTCAATCTGGTCTTAAGCGTCACCCTTTCACGATGAAGAGTCGCTTAGCCGTCGATAAATCGACCCTAAAAATCCAAGCATTAACCTCACAGATGACCGTCGATGGTGGCGGTCGAGTCAATTTTAGCCCGTCGGTGACCTCCGTTGGGGCAACGGCGATGCAAAGTATTTACTACACGCCGCGCAATGATATTATCGCCACCGCCTATGCATCACGTAACCCAGATGCAGGCTCGATGCGCGGTTATGGCACGTTGCAATCGATGACGGCAATGGAGGGCATGATCCACGAAATGGCAGCCGAGTTAGATGTTGATCCGTTTAAACTGCGCGCGGCTAACGTGATGGAGTCTGGGCAGCGTAATACCCAAGGCGCTATCCCCAATGGCACCCTAAGATATCGTGAAATGCTCGACATGGCCGAACAAGACCCTGTGTGGCAAAACCGCGCAGCCAATAAGACTCATTATGAGGCCAAACACCCTGGTATGCGTTATGGCGTAGGCTTTGGCATTGCCACAAAAGATTATGGTACAGGTGCGGCGGCGCCAAGTGCGGCGGTTAGATTATCTAAAGACGGTAAAATAACCCTGGATATCGGCTTTATCGAAATGGGCACTGGTACCCAAACATCTCAAGCCGTGATCGTCAGCGACGCCTTAGGCAACTTTGCCCATGAGGTAAACCTAGCCAAGATAGACATCTGGGATGCCATGCAATTAGTGCAAACCGACAATCCTTATATTATTTCACAGCAACGTCAAGATGAAATGACGGCTAATCCACGTTGGACGCCAGTAAAAGCCATGGCATCGTCGGCGTCTATGTCGGCCTATTACCAAAGCCATGTGACCCGCATTGCCGCCGAGATTATCTATCGCCACGGACTCTGGCCTGCGGCTGTGTCTATTTGGAACGAGTTGTATTTTAACACCCCAATGGGCGCAACCAATCTCAATCACGCTCGCGACGGCCGCTGGGTCGACGGTAAACTTACCGCTATGGGCTTCCCGCCACTGGCGATCGATATTCTCGCTAAACGCGCCCACGACATGGGCTTAGTGGTTGGCGTAATGGGCCATGCCTTTAATCGCTGGGCTTGGGCCGAAGCTGATTTTGAGATCCTTGGCACCAAAGAACGCATTGCACTGGATGCGTTGGCGCTGCAATACGGCGAAAGTAATCAATATCATGGCAATGCTGCTCGCCAAGCCAGTATGAATTCCAACGGTTATCACTTAATCGACCGTCAAGCTATGCGCTACCCTAAGGCCGAGCTTAATAATGCCATGGTGACTTACTATGCCCCGTGCGCAACCTTGGTTGAAGTGGCGGTAAATGAAGGTAATGGTGAAGTCACACTGCTGAGCTCTCACACTTGGTTAGAAGCCGGTAAAGTGATTGTGAATGAGTTAGTTGAAGGCCAAATTCAAGGCGGTCTTGCCATGGGGATTGGCCATGCTCTGCATGAGGAATTACCGCCATTTGAAGCTGGGGCAGGTAATGGTACTTGGAACCTCAATCGTTATAAGGTGCCGTTAGCAAGGCATGTTGGCGTTTGGAGCCAGAGACATACCATCTTAGCGCCATTATCCGAAACAGATCCGAATCGCGGCATTGCCGAGGTGGTGATGATCCCTGTCGTTTCCGCACTGGTTGAGGCCGTTTATCAGGCTACCGCAGTGCGCTTTTACGAATTACCAATGACAGCGAAAAAAATTAAGGAGGCCATGGCATGAGCCAGTCAATTGAACTAACTATTAATAACCAAGCCGTTGGCCCGATTGAAGTCGGCGATGGCGTCATGATGATTGAATTCTTGCATGAATATTTAAACCTTACCGGCACTAAGTTTGGCTGCGGCGCAGGTGTATGCCATGCCTGCACTGTGATAGTTGACGACAACCTAGGAGTGAGTGAGGTTGTACGTACTTGCATCAATGGTGTCGAGCGTTTCAATGGCAAACATATCCGCACAGTAGAAGGTCATGCCAAGCAGAACGCCCAAGGCGAGATCACCGCGCTTAGCCCTGTGCAACAAGCCTTTTTGGAACATTTCTCGTTTCAATGTGGTTGGTGTACCTCTGGCTTTGTCAATGAATCGACCGCACTGCTAGAACGACTTGAGCGTAAACCTATCGCCAAAGATCAAGTTGAACACGTAATAGAAGAGGCCTTGAGTGAACACGTATGCCGCTGCACTGGCTATGTAAAATATTATGCGGCGATGAAAGATTTGATCCTCAAGACTGAGGGGCTAACCCTGTCATGAAACCATCATATTTGAGTTATTTAGCTCGCTTTAACAAGGCTCGACATCAGCTAAGTCAGGATCTATTACTAACCTTGGGTTTGAGTTTATTGGCATTTTCCTGCAGTGCTGCCAATGACACAGGCGAAGGCGCAATAGAACGTGGCGCTTATTTGATGAAGATAGGCGACTGTGTGGCCTGCCATACGAGTGTTGGCGGCCGTGAATTAACCGGTGGATTGCCGTTCGACACCCCGTTTGGGGCGGTGTATTCGACCAATATCACCCCAGACAAAGATACCGGTATTGGTCAATACAGCTATGATGACTTTTTTGATGCCATGCATCATGGTGTCGGCATTAACGGCAATCTGTATCCTGCGATGCCCTACACTTCTTATAGTCTGTTAACGAATGAAGATACTAAAGCGATTTACGCCTATTTGATGAGCACTAAACCCATCAAGCAAGCTAATCTCGACAATGATGTCTCTTTCCCCTTTAACGTACGATTTGGCCTCAAGGCATGGAATTTAGTCGCCCACGATGCCGAGGTATTTGCCCCTAAGCAAGACAAGAGTGAATCTTGGAACCGCGGTAATTACTTAGTCAATGCTTTAGGCCATTGTGCTGAATGTCACACGCCAAGAGACAGCCTATTTGCCATGGAGCAAGACAAACACTTTCAAGGTGCTGTCATTGAAGGGCTAGAGGCATCGGACATTACGCCAGCCGAGCTTAATCGACAAAATTGGACTCATGACGATTTAAAGTCTTTGTTTACTGAGGGTTATTCTCGCAAGGGCACCGTCTTTGGTGGCATGTATCCCGTGGTGTATCACAGCTTTAGTCATTTAACCGATACAGACATGTTTGCCGTTAGCAGTTACCTGCTCGATACCGACGAAAAGATCGAAGCGAAAGCGCTTACCTTTAACGGCCACCAGCGTGAACTGCCAGGGTATAAGCTGTACAAGGGATACTGCGCCGGTTGTCATGGTCAAAAAGGTGAGGGTCGACCTAATGTTGCTCCGGCAATGGCCGGTAACGCCACATTAGGTAAAGCCAGCCCACACAATATCGTTGCTGTGATGCTAAAAGGGATAAAGAGTCAACATTACAACACCACCACCAGCTTTTATGCCATGCCAGCTTATGCTGATAAGTTAAGCGACGAGCAGCTAAGAGATTTAGCCAACTATCTGCGAGTGACATGGAGTACTCAGCCAGGGGATCTAGATATGAACACTATCAATGATTTGAAAGACGTGATATTCGAGCATGGTTAAGCGTTTGAATCATTGGTTTTGAATCATGTGAAAAGTAGGTGTTTACACAAAAGCCGACATCAAGTCGGCTTTTTATTTTAATAGCGATAGCGGTAAGCAAACTCTTGAGCAGTTATCGGCAAAGGGCAAAAATTCATTTTGGCTAAAGCCATGAATCTATACTAAGCCCGATTGACCTTGTCATGGCTTTCGCCTAACAAAATATTAGCCAAAAAGATTACAACACATCGTTAAGATCTTGTATTGCATCGATCACCATACCAGTACCTATGCTAATCAACAGCAAATCAGTACCCACACGGACAATCTTCTGTCCTTCTGGTGTGCGCCCTAGCTGAAGAGTCAGTGCTGGAGGCACATCGTAGTACACAACATCCGCAGGCAGATGTTGACCTTTATGCCATTGCTTAACATTACCCGGTGGTTGGCAACCATTGTGTTTCTTGGCTAACCCTGGAGGACAATGCTTAGCATCACGAGTGGTATAATAGTAATTTTTAATCACGACTTGGCGATCATTACTAAAATAGACCTCGTAGTTACTATCATTGTGATGTTCATGCTTTTTTTGATGTTTTTCAGATTTGTGCTTGCCGCTATTACCGTGTGACTCGTGGTCTTTAGCAACACTTTGACCTGTAGAAAACACCATTAACGTGCTAAAAATGATAAGTGGTATTACATGACGATTCATAAAATTGATTCCTTTGCGATTAAATAGGCGCTTGTCATAATGCTTAACGAGCGATAATGCCTTACCGATAAAAAAAACCAAATACGATTAGTGATACGGTTACTATAGGTGCAAATGTAGTCGTATTCAGCGCAATTGTCGACACTAATTTATATTATCGATATCAGTGTTAAAACCCGCATCGGCGGCAACAAAAACCACCTCTGTTTTAGCGTTATATCATCCCTTACTCATCCAAATCATATTCCACAAAACAATAACAAAATAGCGGCACTTACTATAGTGAATAAGCCTTAATCTAGAAGCATGAGCGCCTAAAAACAAGTCAAACCGTTGATTTAAAGTTAATTCACTTGAACACAGCAAAGCTAAATATTAATGGAATAACAAAATAACGAGACGATTGCGATATTGGCTCAAAACGGCTAATGAAAAAAAGCGGCAGCGACCCCCTTGGCGACCTTGTCGTTTTGATAGCGCTTAGGAAAATGATGTGCGGCTGGGTCAGTTCTTCTATAATTATGTAGAGTACATAGAGTACAGAGGCAATAGCCATAAAAGAGAACCCTAACTGTTAACTTAACTTCATTGCAGCAAAATCTGGCCTGGGTAGCTTATCCAAAATACTGTATAAATACATCACCACCAAGGACAATATAGCACCGATAATAAATAACCAATATCCACCGAGATGATCCAAAATAATCCCGCCACCCAATGGCGCAAACGCAAAGCCAATTTCATAAAATGATGCCGCGCCAAAATACGCACCACGCAAATGCTTAGGGGCTAGCCTGTCAATGTGCACATTCATAGTCGGGAACAAAATGGTTTCGGCTAGGCTCATGACAATAACGGCGCCAATCCAGCCCCAAAATAAATCGATAGGGTTATACGCTAACCAAACTTGTGAGCACACCAATAGTATCAGTCCAAACTGAATACGATGAACCAAACTATAGCCGGCCATTAATCTTAATAGTAAAAATTGGGTTGAGATGATCACCAATGCGTTAGTAAAAATCATCGCTGAAATCAATGTCAGTAAATTAGGTGCATTGGCGCGGGTGAGGTATTGGATAAGCGAACTGTCCATTTGCGCATAAATGAACATACACAAAATATTGGCAACGATAAGACATTGGAGCAATTTATCTTGCTGTAAAATCGTTATTATTTGCTGCCGACTGATGAACGCAGGTTTACGCTTAACCGCAGACGTTGCATCACCCATGGCAGGGATAAGCTCATCGGGCACCTGTTCTGTTGTCGATGGGATGGTTTGACAAGCTTGGTGCCTAAAGCCCCAAAATAACAATCCCAGCAATGCGGCAAAAGCGGCGGCAGTAATATAAAAGCTCGATTGTTTTCCCGTTAAGCCTAACCAAACACCTAACATAGGGCCGACGGCGCAGCCTACGTTAACGACGAAATACAATGACTGCATCGCCAGTTCTCGAGTTTTAGGGTCATCAATGATGTCACCAATAGTAGCAGAGGTGAGTGGTCGCCATAACGAGGTGGCAATCGAACACAGTGTCATCACCACCACATAGCCTTTGACTGAATCAACTTGTGCCAGCAATGAAAACGAGATGATATAAAGCACACCCGTAAGATACATGAGCTTGTGGCGACCGATCCGGTCAGACAATGCACTCCCCATAAAACTGGTAAATACCGAAATAATCGCTGCACTCGACAGTACTAAGCCTACTTCAGTGGCGGTTAAGGCAAATTTTTCATACAAGATAACAGCCAAAAAGGGCCACACCATGTAATAACTGCCACGGGTAATAAATGACCCAAACAATAATATCCACATTAATCGTGGAAATTGCTTAAACCGCGCTAAAGAAACATCGCTATGCACTTTTTATCCTTAAAGAGTGATGCTGTAATTGAATGTGACAGACTGAATTGATTGAATTTTTAATAACCAATCGTATAGGTATTAAGGTTATTGGGCCACTCGTTATTTAATGATTGCTGATTTACCTTCGAGGTTAATAGGATTAATCAAAAAAGCATCAAAGTATTTGGCTACTCAGCCATCAACCTTGATGCCAATATCATCTTTGAAGCAGAGATGACTTTTAGTCAATATTGAAATTGCAGATGGTTACAAATGGCCGACTTTAACTAAAATCACCGTGTCTTGTTCCACATAGGGATTGTGCTGACTTAAATGCGGGCTGCGGATCCACGTACCAGCAGGATAACGGCCAAGCTCATCGATAAACTCTCCGCTAATCACGTAAATCTCTTCACCGCCAAAATGACGATGGGGTTGAAAATGAGTCCCTGCTGGCCACATGACTAATGCCGTAGATTCGGTGCCATGTTGATGTAGCGGCATAACCCGTAATTGGCCTTGACCCGGCAACCAATCAGCGTTGTTGGTATTAATAGCCACTTGCTCAGAGTCACTCTCTTGAAACTGGTGCAGCTTAACCAATAGCGTGCAGCCTTGTACGCTAAATGGCGCATGAACAAAACCTTCAGGATTACGCAAATACGTGCCGGCGGGATAATCACCGGTTTCATCAGAGAATACACCTTCGAGCACTAAAATCTCTTCACCTAATGGATGAGGATGTGAGTTAAATTGAGCACCTGCTTGATATTTAACAATACTGGTGGCATGTCCGCGCTCGGCTTCTTCGCGCGCTAAGCGTTTACGTAAGACCCCTGCAGCAGGACTGTTTTGCCATGCAAGTTCAGCGCTATTGATCACAACTCGCTGGCTAAAATCCATGTTTAACATATTGATACCTTTACAACCATGATTGCTAATAGCTTAGAGCGAAATCAACTCAATGAACAGCGAGTACCAAATGGTTTAATAGGTACTTTAAGGTGCTTTTTATTGATTAATAAGAAGAAATTTTCTATAAAAAAACCTGCAAATACAATTTACAGGTTTAATGATGAACGAATGCTTGAATTGGTTAACTTGCTGAATTATTGGCTGCCATTTGGCGTTGTTTTTTATACGCTTTAGCCGAGGCAGGAATGGGCGTCGTTCTGCCAGTTTCCAACCATTTCTTAAGTCGATTAGCATCGGCCATATGCGTATATTTGCCAAACGAATCTAACACCACAACCGCCACTTTACGTTTATCCATTTCCGTTAACATCACTAAGCAATGCCCTGCTTTGCTGGTATAACCGGTTTTGGTTAACGCAATGTTCCAATTATCTTTAAAGACCAGTTTATTGGTATTTTGAAAATCCAGTGCATAGCGTGGGCGTTTAAAAATAACGTGTTTTTTATTGGTTGAACTGAGCTTACCTAAAAGCGGATATTGCTGGCTGGCTTTAAGTAATAAAATAAGGTCATTCGCACTCGATACGTTTTCAGGTGATAAGCCGGTAGGTTCGACATAATGCGTTTGGGTCATTCCTAATGCGATTGCTTTATCGTTCATCGCTCGAACAAATGCCTTAAACCCTCCAGGATGATGATGAGCAAGCGAGGTTGCAGCACGATTTTCAGAAGACATGAGTGTCATTAACAACATGGTTTCACGGCTAACTTCACTGCCTAATCGTACACGTGAATAGACATTACGCATCACGGGTGAGTCAGTAATTTTAACCGATATTTTTTCATTTAACGATAATTTGGCGTCAAGGGTCACCATGGCGGTCATGAGCTTAGTCACTGAAGCAATGGGGACCGCTTGGTGTGGATTACTGGAATACAGCACTTCATTGGTTGTTAAGTCGACTAACATCGCACTGCTTGATGCTAACTCTTGTAATGATTGTTTTTGAGACACGGGTTCAGCAACTACCGAGGAGCTAATAACGGTATTTGAACATAATAAAGCGCAGGCAAAAAAGAAACGGAGTTTCATTATTCTCACTTGAAAAATAAACCTAATAAGTCCCTTGAGTATACGATAAAGGATTAGTCCGACAATAGATAAATAATCACTATTAGTGGGTTTGTAGTGAATGTTAGTCGGTTTTTAGTGAATGTTAGTGCATTTGTTGCCGCTCCAGCAAAAAACATAAATAATAGCGAGTACTGAGTTATGTTCACACAAGCCAAGATACACACTATCGAGCAATACTGTACTCGCCAGATGAGGTATATCAACAATATACTAGTTAAGCATTTGTCATCGTTTCGCGGTACGTGAACGACCCCGCGACATCGCTTCGCTCGGATTTCGCTCAAGACCATAGCAAACCAATATCCGCTTAAAGCTTGTCGAGACCCTATGACTTAAGTGACATTATCTGGCTATTATGGTGAAGTCATTAAACTGGAATGGAGCGTGACGTGGCTGCGCACCTTTGACGATAATTCCGCGATAATAATTCCGTGATGGTGCCCAATGCCGAGGCATTAAAAACCGCAATATGTAACGCTAATAGCGGTGCTTTAGATGAAATGGTTGTCGTGAGTTTTACGATTCCGATAAATGCAGATCACCAAAAAACCATTGCTTTGGCCAGGGAAGCCACTCAATGCTCACCTTATACCTTTTTAAATAAACCTATTGTCGTCAATTTGGGTAACGAGCACGGCTTTGGGCAGTTTTTTACACACCATTACCGTTAAAGCGTATGTGATGGACGTGAGGTTAGAAAAAAAGTTTATGAGTGTCATCAATATACGAGTACTTTCAGCGTTTAAAAATGCTAAATTTTATGATACATAACAAACGGTTCTTCAGTGATTTACGCTATAATAGACCCAATTGTTAAAATGGAGAATATGACTATGACACAAGATGAAATGAAAAAAGCAGCAGGTTGGGCTGCACTACAGTATGTCAAAAAAGACACCATCGTAGGCGTCGGAACTGGTTCAACGGTTAATCACTTCATTGATGCATTGGCAACAATGAAAGATGATATTGAAGGTGCAGTATCAAGCTCTGAAGCATCGACTAAAAAACTCATCGGACTTGGCATTGAAGTGTTTGACTTAAACAGTGTTGATTTGATTGATGTCTATGTTGATGGCGCGGATGAAATTAACGACCGCATGGACATGATTAAAGGTGGTGGAGCCGCATTAACGCGCGAGAAGATTGTCGCAGCGGTAGCAAAACGGTTTATTTGTATTGTGGATAATACCAAGCAAGTACCTATTTTAGGTGAGTTTCCATTGCCGGTTGAAGTGATCCCAATGGCACGATCTTATGTGGCACGAGAATTAGTCAAATTAGGTGGCGATCCGGTTTACCGTCAAGGCGTGGTGACCGATAACGGCAATGTGATTTTAGATGTGTACAACATGAAAATTTTAGACCCTAAAGTGATGGAAACTAAAATTAACGCGATTGTAGGCGTGGTAACCAACGGCTTATTTGCTAACCGCGGCGCCGATGTATTGCTAGTTGGCACCCCTGATGGCGTTAACACAGTAACCTTGTCATAACCGACAGTGGTGACTTTTTGTGTTGCCACTTAAGCAATACCAATCCTATTGAATATGTGATCGTTCAGCGGGAGTTCAAAGTGCTGTAAGCAAGGCAGATGATTGAAGCGAATAGTGATTCCATTTCGAAAGCATCTAACGAAGCATAACGTACTTTGAAACCCGCCAGAATAGAGTCACTCAGTCGTTCCACTTCCGCGTTGCATTGATTTAAATGGGATAATCATTTCGGCATCAATGCGCCTTAAATCAAACCCCTTAGCGACCCCGAACTGATCAGATATTTAATCAGCTTGGTATAGCACAATAGTCAAAACATAAAACGGCCTAACTTCAATGCTAGGCCGTTTTATGTTATTGGTTCACGCGTTCAAACCCTACAGACTAATCAAAAACAACCTCATTGTTTAACTCATTGTTTAACATCAACGCGACTGGCATAAACTTATTTAAAAGCCAATATACACCTTTTGCCTACTTGAGAATGTCAAATATTAGTCAATTATATTGTATGTGTTGTGACAATAAGGATGCTCCCCATTAAGCCGCTAATCACAGGGCCGTTAACCCAGCTAGCCGCCGCAGCCCTTGACGATAATCAGTTAGTCGCCATGGCAAAAACCGGTTGCGAACAGGCCTTCGCACAACTGTTTCGGCGCCATCACCAGCGAGTGTATGCCATCTGTTTTCGATTAAGCGGACAAGCTAGATTGGCAGATGATATGACGCAAGCGTGTTTTATTCGTTTATGGTTCAAACTGGATCACTTTAGAGGCGACAGTCGATTCACCACCTGGTTACATCGCTTATGTGTCCGCCAAGCCATTAACGAATTAAAAGTGCAACAATCATGGTGGCAACGATTTTTACCCATGGAACAACTTGACCCACTGGACGCACCTACGGTGGATTTTGATGACTATCATCAGCTCGATAAGTACATAGCTAAGTTGCCCCAACGCACTCGCATTGTCTTTGTTCTGTGTGCCATCGAAGGCTATCAGCATAATGAAGTCGCCGCATTGCTCAATATTGCCGAAGGCACGAGTAAAGCGCAGTACCATAATGCTAAACAATTATTACAAGAGATGCTTGAATAAGTCATTCACAGCAAGACCTTGAAAGCTTAGTCAAATCGATGTCATCACAGATGAAGCCTGTAACAGATTGATAGCCAGGTATTGCATCGCAATTAAGCGCTAAACCTCAACAACAAAAATTATCTCTTGGGCTTTGGCTTATAGCGGCAAGTATTGCAACCCTGACTCTGATGGCCGTGTGATTGTGGCAACAACCGCAAATACGGCATTAATGCAGCAAACTGGCGCAATAAAGACAACCGGCATTTTTATAGATATAAACTAATAGATTCAAAAAATACCGCTACACGGATTTTACTTCGGCTGCGGTTAAATGACGCCATTCACCTGCCGCTAAGTCAGCGTTTAAATCGATACTACCCACAGCTTCACGGTGTAAATTAACCACGTTATTACCGACGGCGGCAAACATGCGTTTAACTTGATGGTACTTACCTTCGCTAATCGTCAATCTCACATGGGTGGGATCAATAATATCGAGCAAGGCAGGCTTAGTGAGTCCATCTTCATTGCGCAACTCAACACCATCGGCAAATATTTTTATCAAACTGTCATCAATGGGATCGGCTAATTCCACTAAATAGCGTTTGCCACAATCTTTCTTCGGTGAAGTGATTTTATGAGACCATTGACCATCGCTGGTTATTAATACTAACCCGGTAGTATCAACATCTAATCGACCTGCAATGTGTAACGTGTCCATTTTTTCAATATCAATCAAACTCAATACCGATGGATATTGTTCATCAATGGTTGAACAAATGGTGTCTATTGGTTTGTTTAACATGATGTAACGCTCGCCAATCACGCTAATTAAGGTACCGTCTAAATGCACCGCCATTTGCGGAAGTACCTTAAAACCAGAATTTTTCACCACCACACCATCGCAGGTAACGTCACCACGATGCAGGGCTCTCTTGGCGAGCGACCGAGTCAGTTCGGTACTTTCACAGATAAATTTGTCTAAACGCACAATGATTACTCAATCAAAAAATATTGACACTATTATGCTGCTTACGCACTTAAATAGAAATCAATCGCCGATATTTTTCACCTCCACGGTAATTTTCAGTTACACATACTCACAAAAAACCCTGTAAAAATCACTCTGTTTGGCTTGTTTTATAGACGGTTAAGGCCTTAACATACAATTCACAATAAAAGTAATAGCTTTTCCCTTTGGATAAAGGAGTTATTACTCAATTATGCAACACAGTCTGCAATACCCCATTGAAGGGTTCTTTAAATAAAGCAAAGGAAACAACATGAGAAAACTGGTTATTGGAGGTCTATGTGCCTCGTTAATTGCAGGCTTAAGCGCTTGTAATAATGAAAAGGCAATAGTTGCACCTGCAGCAGACGTGGCTAAAACAGCCACTGCCACTGCGGTAGCACAAGCCCTCACTTCAGGCATCAACTTTGACAACATCGACAAGTCTGTTCGCCCTCAAGACGATTTCTACATGTATGTTAACGGCGCGTGGTTGAACAAATCTGACATTCCAAGTGACCGTACCAGCATCGGCGCTTTTTACGACTTACGCGAAAACGCCCGTGATGACGTTAAAGCAATTATCGAAGACTTGAGTGCAACACCTAACTTAGCCGATGGTACTGACGAGCAAAAAGTAGCTGATTTATATCGCTCATTTATGGACGTTGACACCCTAAATAAATTGGGTATTGCACCAATTCAAGCTGAATTAGATCACATCGCCGCCCTGAAAGACAAACAAGAATTAACCGCTTTTTTTGGTGAAAACCAAGCTAATGGTGGTGGTACACCTTTAGCCTTTTATGTTGACATCGATGCTAAAGATTCAAGCCGTTATGCCACACACATTTATCAGTATGGCTTAAGCCTGCCTGAGAAAGATTATTACTTTAACGACTCAGAGCGTTTCGTTAATATCCGTAAAGCTTTTGTTGAACATGTGGAAAAAATGTACAGCTTAGCTGGCTTGCCAGACGCAAAAGCCAATGCTGAAGCTATTTTAGCGCTAGAAACCCAAATTGCAGAAAAGCATTGGGACGTCGTTGAAAATCGCGACAGCACCAAAACCTACAACCTATACCAAGTGAGCAATCTGCCAGAATTGGCCTCAGAAATTAACTGGGATGGCTATTTAGCAGCGTTAGGCGGCGACAAGCAAACTGATATCATTATCAACCAACCAAGCTATATCCAAGGCTTAAACGAGGTCCTTAAAAACAACGACCTTGCGACTTGGAAAAACTACATGACTTGGATGACATTGACTCACAATGCCAACAATTTATCTGAAGCATTAGATAACGAAAACTTTGCGTTTTTCTCTAAGACTCTAAACGGTCAAGAAGAGCAAGAACCGCGTTGGAAGCGTGGCGTTAGCACCGTTAGCGACACGTTAGGCGAAGTTGTCGGTAAAGTGTATGTGAAACGTCATTTTGCGCCAGAAGCCAAAACCCGTATGGAAAAGTTAGTTAGCAACCTAAGCGGCGCTTATAGCTCAAGCATTGATTCATTAGATTGGATGAGTGCAGGCACTAAAGTGGCAGCAAAAGAAAAACTGGCTAAATTTAATCCTAAAATTGGTTATCCAAATAAATGGGCTGATTACACTAAATTAACCATTCAAGCAGACGATTTAATCGGTAATGCTAAGCGTGCCGCAGTGGTTCAGCATAACAAAGACATCGCCAAGCTAGGTCAACCAATCGATAAAGACGAGTGGCACATGACCCCACAAACGGTTAATGCTTACTACAACCCAACCATGAACGAAATCGTTTTTCCAGCGGCAATTTTACAGCCTCCGTTCTTCAATCTTGAAGCTGATGACGCGGTAAACTATGGTGGTATTGGTGCGGTTATCGGCCACGAAATGGGCCATGGTTTTGATGATCAAGGTGCGAAATTTGACGGTGAAGGTAACATGCGTGACTGGTGGACCGAAGCTGACTTAACAGCATTTGGGGCAAAAGGTAATGCGTTAATCGCTCAGTATAATGGCTATCAAGTATTTGACGACCTAAACGTCAATGGTAGCCTAACATTAGGTGAAAACATTGGCGATTTATCAGGTGTCACTATCGCCTATAAAGCTTACAAAATGTCACTTAATGGCAAAGAAGCACCGGTCATTGATGGTTTAACCGGCGATCAACGTTTCTTCATGGGCTTCACCCAAATTTGGCGGGTAAAGATGAAAGAAGAATCACTGCGTAACCGCGTTGCAACTGATCCGCATTCACCTGGCCACTTCCGTGCTCTTGGTGCGCTATCGAACATGCCTGAGTTCTACAGCACTTATGACCTGAAAGAAGGCGACAAGATGTATATTGAACCTGCTAAACGTGTAAAAATTTGGTAATTCAGACGCAGTGAAAACTGATTAACGTCACAATTCCTCATAAAAGGGCATCATTTGATGCCCTTTTTTATTAAACCTTGTTCATTCAGCCCCTATTCAGCCAAAAAGCGGTACATTGAGTTACAGACATTACGCTGGAGCTATTCAATGAATAAGTTATTTCGTACCTTTTTTATCTTCTTAATTTTACTGTCTACCCGTGGTGCTATTGCTCAACCTAACGAGGTTAAATATAACAAGTTAACCCAGCCTTCAGACTTCAGCCAAAAATCAACTAATGATATTGAGCAGCTATTGGCGCTATATGAGCACGACGCTGACATTGTCGTACAAGATACCGATAACTTACATGCTCTGATGACACGAGCACCATTAGCGCAGCAAGAACTCATTGACCTACTGCACGTTATTAGCCAGTCAAGTAACACTACAACCATTATTCCTGCCATTAAAAGTTATCAGCGTGCGGCTCAAAAAGTGCAAGCAAAATTCAATGGCGACGCCAGTCAGCTGACCGATATAGCGCGAGCCAGTGTGGTGGCCAATGACGTTAAAAGCTTATTATCAAGTTACCATCAACTGCGTCAACACACCGAAATAGTGCAATTAAAAAACCGCTTTTCTCGCCCCAAAATGTCAGGCTATCGTGACTTAAATGTATTAGTAAAATTGCCCGCAAGCCAAATGGTGGTTGAAGTACAGTTTCATTTAAATGATATTGCCGACATTAAAAGTGGTCCAGAACATCATATTTATGAGCATATTCAACAGATAGAGTCACAAGCCAAAGCAACCTCTAGACGGTTAAATGATATAGAACAAGCCATGATAGCCAAGCTTCGTCAAGACTCGCACAAGCAATATCATAAAGCCTGGTTAAGTTATAAACGTCAAAGTTTATATAGTTCACAACAACAAGTTGCATAAACACTGATAACTATCCTTATGATGAACAACTCACACCGCCTAAGCCTTTTCTAATCATGACAAGTTTCCACCCTTTTAGCGCTCATATGAGCGCTTTTTTTTTGCCAAATAAGATCCACTACAATCACATCTGCTATACTCGCGCCCATTACGATACGATCTGCTGGACAATGCTATGAATGACATTATCGAACTGCTACAAGAGTTAAGTGAAACTGTACCCGTGCCACTCGAATTGCCCACCTTTGAGCAACTTGTAGAGGTTGAAGAACAGATCTTAATTGGTTTGCCCAACGATCTAAAAGAATTCTTATTGTATGGCAGTGATGTTATTTATGGCACGCTTGAACCCGTTACCGCTGCGGATCCTTACTCGCACACGTATCTACCAGAAGTCGCCTGTTATGCTTGGTCTATTGGATTGCCCCGTGAACAAATTGCCATCTGCCAAATCGGCGATAGCTTTTATTGTATTGATGAAGAAGGCCAAGTGAAGTTTTGGAAAAAAGGCCGATTTAGCGACAAAGTCTGGGAATCATTTTGGCATTGGGCCGAAGATGTGTGGCTTAATCGATAAGCTAATCTGTTAACCCTATCTGTTAACCCTATCTGTTAACCTTAAGTTACGGTTAAATAAACAAATAAATAAACACTAATGATGAGAACGATCATGTCGAAAAATATCGGTTTAAATGCGATTGAAATCCAATGTTTGCGTCAGTCTTTAAGCCTAACAACAGAACAAGTTGCTAGCATCACTAAGGCCAGTAATGAAGATGTGATGTCATGGGAGTCTGGTGAGAAAGAAGCGCCTATTCCCGCTCAGAAAAAGTTGTTAGACATCGATGATATTATCGAAATGCAAGTGCTCAATACCTCTGATGGCATTGAAGAGCTATTTAAAAAAGAGCCTAAACGTCGTTTAGCGTTTGTGGTCTATCCAACTCAGGCTCTCTATACCCAATACAATCCTGAATTTTTAAGCTCTTTGCCATTAACTGAACTGTACAATGCAGCAGCTTGGCGTATTAAAAAAGAATGTAAACTCGTACTTGAAGTGGATGTAAGCTTAGTCGCACTCGATGCCGAAGCCTATAAAGCTTATCGTGCTGATAACGGCATGAGCGAAAGCCGAGAAAGCCGAGCTAAATGGGCGGCGACTCAGTTATAAAAACCTCCATTTTGACGGTCAATAACTAAAAGGAAGCTTCGGCTTCCTTTTTGATAACGCTTATTTAGCGACATCGGCAAGTGCTACTGTTTTGGCTAGCGCAGCGGCCAAAGCAGGACGTTGCTTTAGTCGATCGCGATAGGCGGACAACTTTGGCGACAGATGTTGCTCGAATCCCAAAGCCCAACCTAAGGTTTGTGCGAGTAAAATATCGGCAACCATAGGCTCGCTGCCACATACAAACCCAGACTCTGGTATCCAAGTTTCAGCAACCGCAGCCGCTTGATCAAACTCCCATTTGGCCACAGCAAACATCGCGTCTACGCGCAGTTCTTTTGGTAACGCAAAACGATGCTTACCCATACTCCACAGCGGTTGTTCAAGCTCACTAATCACAAAACTCACCCAGCGTTCATGAATACCAGACTCTTGAGTACCTGGTTTTGGCAACCATTTACCTTGGCCGTACTTTTCCGCTAAATAACGCATAATGGCCGCAGATTCGCTTAACACGAAATCACCCTCTGTGAGTACTGGCATTTTGCCACTAGGGTTAAGGGCTAAAAATGCGTCACCTTTATGTTCACCATTAGCAAAATCGATAGCATGAAACTGCCATGCAATACCTAACTCTTCTAAAAGCCAAGATACCCGTAGCGCACGACTTTTTTGGGTTCCGTATAACGTAATCATTTAGGTTCCATATTATATAGTGAGGTTAATGAGGATAAAAAAAGCCACATTGCACCATGAGTGAATGTGGCTGTAATTTATCTTATGACGTTGTGATTAGAAGTTCATTGTAACTTTAGTATAAATATAACGGCCTAATGGGTTATGAACGCCCATTGCATAACCATAAAGGTCGGCATCACCGTCACCAATGGCAAATGATGGATCTTCATCAAACACGTTATTAACCCCTACAGATAACTTGACCGTGTCATTAAAACGATATGAACCAGACATATCCACTAACAACTGGGCATCAACGGTACGGGTTTTATTGAAGTCTTCAAATTCGCCGATATAACTTAAGTTAACGTTGGCAGCAAAGTCATCCATGTTCCAGTTAGTTGTTGCTAACCAACGGTGCTGTGGATACTCATACTCACCAGTGTAATCAACAATATCGCCATCAATTTCTTTTTCAAAGCTGATTAAGTAGCTGTACTCTACACCAAACTTAACCGTACCGTAGCCGTCTAATTCAAGGCCATAATGAGTCGATAAATCCACACCTTGTACTTCTTGCGAACCAATATTGACGAATCCAGATTTAATCACATCAAGCGGACCAAATGTCTGACCTGCTTGCGGTGCATTTCGCAAACAGACCGTACTGTTTTGATCATTACAATTTTCATCATAAAGAACCTGGTTTTGCAGTGAGTCAATCTTGTTATCTTGGAGAATATTGTATATATCAACACCAATATCAAACTGCTGATCTGGGGCCCAAATCATGCCCACATTCCACGTTTCAGACTCTTCAGCTTTAAGGTTAGGGTTTCCAGCGAATATAAAGTTGTAATCCAATAACTCACAATCTACGTTATCAGCTTCACAACGATAGCTATCAATTAAAAAGTCACTCTTCTCAGAAGGGCCTAAGCCGATTTGTGCTAACGATGGGGCACGGAAACCAGTAGACCATGAACCTCGAGCAGTGACCTCGTCACTAATGCCCCATTGGAAAGCGATTTTAGGATTCGTGGTTGAACCAAAATCACTGTAGTTATCGTAACGACCTGCTAACTGCAACTCAAAGTTATCTGCAACAGGGATAGAGAATTCTACATAGGCAGCATGTTGGTCTCGTGAACCAAACGCAGATATCGCTTCAGTACCAAAAATCAGACCTCGTTGAAACTGCTCATCTGGCACGTCACTGACACTTTCTTCGCGGTATTCTGCACCGGCAGCCATCATAATATCGCGATCAGCAATCGTAAATGCTTGGCCTGTAATACTGGCATCATAAGCGGTGATGCTCGACTTACCTTGTCTTACTAGGCTAGTGGTGATGCGATCAATCACCTCTGGCGAGTTGATAGTAGCGCCAAATGGGTTGTAGTTACCGGCATCTATTTCAGCTTGTAAATAATCGGTTCTTACCCAACCCTGTGAACGGTCACCGGTTTGGGTTGACTCACTGCGACCACGTTGCGCTGATACTTCCCAGTCCCAATCGTTTATGACGCCACGAAGGCCGGCAACAATACGCATGGTATCTGATTCGATATCCCAACGACGAGGGCCAGCATCAACCGTACGGTAGCGGCCGATATCGATGTCTTGTCCAAAAGGATTGTTAGGATGAGTACCAGGCACGGTTAAACCTGCATCTTCATCTAATGGCGTTGGTGCACCGCCAGCCTCAGACGTGTTGTGTTGTACTGACAACTCTAAAAATGCGGTTAAATCTTCACCTAACATATAATCAAACTGGCCAATAGCACCGACACGCTCAGACGTTGGGATCGTTAAGTTGTATGGACCGTAATCAAACAAACAGCTGCCACTTGCTGTCGCATTCTCAGCGGGGCAATCTGGGTCAATCGTTTTAACACCATTGACATAGAAATAACCCGGGAAGCCACGTGATGAACGATAATCTTCACCGCCATAAACTGATTGATTAGCGGTGCCAAAACGACCCATTTCGTCTGCAGACAAGGTGCCATTGGTAAAGTAATCAAGGATAATTGACGCACTGCCTTTTTCGGCTTTTACGCCCCATACTAAGCTGGCTGTCGTTTCGTCATAACCGGTACCACTGTCATCACCATAACCTAGGTTAAGTTCGATACCTTCAATGTCTTTTCTTAAGACAATATTGACCACACCGGCAATAGCATCAGAACCATAAATAGCTGATGCACCGTCTTTAAGAATATCGATACGCTCAATAGCCGAAACAGGAATATTATTAATATCAACAAACGAATTTGAAATCCCTTCAGCAAACGCACTCGATCCAACACGGCGACCATTAATAAGTACCAGAGTCGCATCAGGGCCTAAGCCACGTAAACTGATTGATGCTCCACCGTTGGCAGTAGAGTCTTGGCTATTTCCACGCGTTGAGAATGCACCAGAACCGTTTGCAGGCATCCGCTCTAGCAATTGTTGTAGGTTGTCAAAACCCATGTTAGCAATATCGTCTTTATTCAAAGATTGTACTGGTGAAGGTCCTTCAATATCGGTGCGTTTGATACGAGAACCGGTCACTTCAATTCGTTCAACCTTTGCATCGGCACCTGCATCAGCAGCTTGTGTAACAAAGGCGATAGGTGCAAGAGATAGTGATACAGCGATAGCGCAAGCGCTGCGTAAAAGGTTAGTTTTTTTCATGATCATCCTTAACGTTAATTTATTGTTTTAAATCCATGATTACTGCAAACTGCGGTAACAACATTACCGCCTACTACTTTTTTGGATTCTAATGTACCTGTTCAAGTTAGGTTAAAACTTAACAAAGTCAACACAAGATAGTAACGTAAATGTAACTAATCACTTAGTCGAGAGTAAATCATGAATAAAAAGTGAATTTAAATGCTTTTGATATGGAGATCAGATGAGGGATAAAACACTCGTGAGTGGCCACTTTAATACCAACCTAGCTCGGTACTGGTTATGGTCTACCTACGTAACATTCTGCTTCAACGTTATGGCTATTACATTGTTACTATCATGGTTTCCATTAAGAATTTTAGTGACAAAACGTTACATCACAAATATGAGTGCTCAATTAATCGAGCAGAAACGCATTGTGCGTGCAAACTTACTCACTAATTCTGAACATACTGATAGGGCATTTATTCAAGCGCACATGATGCACATCTTTGGCCTAGATAAACTCAGCGTAAACAAACACAATTGAATCCGCTATAAGAGCTCTAATTAACCTAACAGGTGTTATTGATGCAACGGGATTTAGAGCACAAATACGGGTACGAAAATCATTCCTAAATGGGCTAAAAAAACAACATGTCGACCACCCCTAATACGGATGCATTGCTCCTCAACTATCTACAAAAAATGCACACAAGCTTATTATCGATAAAACAGTCATTAACCGTTAAACAATCAAATTAGGTCGTTTTTTTATCATGCTAAATCAAAAAACTGCATTAGCCCTACCGTGGATGTCTCGTGTTAGCACCCTCTTTAAAGCCACAGGACCGGGAATCTTAATGGCCGCTGCCGCGATTGGCGCCTCTCATTTAGTCGCCTCAACCCGAGCGGGAGCCGAGTTTGGTTGGCAGCTTGCGTGGCTGATTTTATTAGTTAATATCGTTAAATATCCTTTCTTCGCCGCAGGCGCTCGCTACACCGCAGCAACGGATGAGAGTTTATTGCACGGCTATCATAAGCAAGGTCGTGGCTATTTAATGCTGTTTACCGGGCTTAACGTTATTGCCGCCATTGCCAGTACGGCGGGGGTATGCATGTTAACCGCGGCCATGTTAACCCAGTTTATTCCGCTATCGATTGATGTATTAGCGCTAATTGTACTGGTCAGCTCATTGGCATTATTAATTTTCGGCCACTACAAACTGCTTGATAAAATGACCAAGATCATCATGTTGGCACTTACTCTAACCACATTAGTCGCCGTAGCATTAGCCTTTAATCGGCATACAGGATTCGGGGCATCAGACGTTGCCGAATCGCCTTGGCAATGGGCTTATGTGGGCTTTTTAGTGGCGATGATGGGCTGGATGCCCGCGCCAATTGAGGTCAGTACTTGGAACTCATTATGGTTAATAGAAAAACGTAAAACCCAAACGGTGACCGCCAAGCAGGCTATTTTTGATTTTAATCTAGGCTATGTCACCACGGCATTACTGGCGATTGTATTTTTAGCGTTAGGCGCATTAGTGATGCACGGCAGCGGTGAACGATTCTCAGATTCTGGAGCCGTATTTGCCTCACAATTGATCACTCTTTACAGCCAAGTGATGGGCAATGAAAGCCGTTATTTGATTGGGATAGTGGCGTTTTTATGTATTTTTAGCACCACAGTGACGGTAATTGATGGTTATAGCCGCACACTCGATATGGGCTGGCGATTGCTGACCAATAAGCCTGCTCAACGCTCGCACCTAACGGCAATGATGCTAGCCATCAGCGCCTTAGGGTTATTACTGATTTTATTTTTTAAAGGGCCATTATTACCTTTATTAGAATTTGTGATGATATTAGCGTTCATGACTACCGTCATTTTTGCCTGGTTAAATTACCGCTTAATGACCAGCAAATCTCTAGATGCTAAACATCGTTATGGCCCCGTGATGGTGGGTTTATCGTGGATTGGTTTATTGTATTTAGTTGGTTTTGCCGGACTGTTTATTTACTGGTATCTCGCTAAATAACCTCACTAAAAGCCTAGAACGCTGCGCTGCTAGTACGCTTCGCGGCTAGAGGCTATAAAATCAACAGCCTAGCAGCGAAGCGATACTAGCAGACCGAAGGTCGCCCTAGCAGCAAAGCGACACTAGCAGGGATAGAAATCGATTGCCGTTCTAGCAGGATTAATCTGACTAATGAATGATTACCCGTTATAATAGCATTTAGTCAATTGACCTAAACCATTAATGCGCCGCCGCGCCAGAGAACCTTATGATTAACAATGATATTCTTCGCCGTATTCGCTTTGTGTTTGATTATTCAAATGCCAAGATGACTAATATTTTCAGTCAAGCCAATGTAGAAATGTCTTCAGAGCAAATTATAGCGCTGTTGAAAAAAGAGGAAGAAGAAGGTTATCAAGCATGTAATGACACATTAATGTGCCAGTTTTTAGACGGTTTGATCATTAATAACCGTGGCTTAAAGCCTGGAACAGAAGTGCCGACACCGTTAAAGCAATTGACTAATAACCTTATGTTCAAAAAATTACGCGTCGCGCTCGAAATGCGTGAAGAAGATATTATTGCCACATTAGCTTTAGCTGATTTTGCGATGACTAAATCTGAGTTAAGCGCGCTGTTCCGTAACCCTAATCATAAAAACTATAAGCCTTGTGGCGACCAAGTATTAAGAAACTTCGTCAAAGGTTTATCGATCAAACACCGCGGTAAGTAATATATAACTTGATATTGATATAATACCGTATTAATGCGTAGCTTAGGCTGCGCATTTTTGTTTCTGGGGTTTACATTAAAACAACACAATAGTGAGCGATGAATAAAAGTACTTAATAAAAATGTGATTTAACTCACTTAACCGACCACAAAAAAGAACAGACGTGATAATCTACAATTACAAAAAAAGCCCTATTCTAATAACGATCTAACACATTAAGGTTTCCCCATGGACGATAACAAACGCCCCCTCTATCTTCCTTTTGCTGGCCCAGCGATCCTTGAATCACCTCTGCTTAATAAAGGCAGTGCATTTAGTGAAGAAGAACGCGTATTTTTCAACCTTGAAGGCCTCATTCCTTGGGTTATTGAAACCATTGATGAACAAGCTTCACGTGCATACGAACAATTTAAAAGCGTCACCAATGATCTTAATAAGCACATCTATCTGCGCAATATTCAAGATACTAACGAAACCTTATTTTACCGTTTAGTGCGTAATCACATCAGCGAAATGATGCCGATTATTTACACCCCTACGGTGGGTTTAGCCTGCGAGCGTTTTTCTAAAAATTATCGTCGTAACCGCGGATTATTCATTTCATATCCAAATAAAGATCGTATTGATGATATTTTGAATAATTCCACCCGTCAGAAAGTCAAAGTCATTGTGGTCACTGACGGAGAACGTATTCTCGGCTTAGGTGACCAAGGCATTGGTGGCATGGGGATCCCGATCGGTAAATTATCGCTATACACTAGCTGTGGTGGGATCAGTCCAGCATACTGTCTTGCGGTGACCTTAGATGTGGGTACCGATAACCCACATTTACTTGAAGACCCTATGTACATGGGCTGGCGTCATCAACGAATTGGCGGCGAAGAATATACTGAATTTGTTGAAGCCTTTATGCAAGCAGTAAGTCGTCGCTGGCCTGATGCATTGATTCAGTTTGAAGATTTTGCGCAAAAAAATGCTATGCCACTACTTGAGCGTTATAAAGATCAATACTGTAGTTTCAACGATGATATTCAAGGCACTGCTGCTGTTACTGTCGGCTCACTACTGGCCGCTTGTAAAGCCGCTAATAGTAAACTTAGCGAACAACGTATTACCTTCTTAGGTGCAGGTAGTGCAGGTTGCGGAATTGCCGAAGCCATTGTGGCCACAATGGTGTCAGAAGGCATTAGTGAACTACAAGCGCGCTCACAAGTATTTATGGTCGATCGTTGGGGCTTGTTACTCGACAACATGCCTAACTTATTACCCTTCCAACAAAAGCTGACCCAACATTGCGCCACGATTGAAGCGTGGGACAACTATAGTGACAATATTTCGTTACTTGATGTGGTTAATAATGCCAAACCGACAGTATTGATTGGGGTCTCTGGCTCACCAGGCCTGTTTACTGAAGAAATCATTCGAGCAATGCACAGCCATTGTAAACGCCCTATTGTATTCCCATTATCGAATCCAACCAGCCGCGTTGAAGCAACACCAAAAGATATTATGCATTGGACATCAGGCCAGGCATTAGTGGCAACAGGCAGCCCATTTGAACCTGTGGTCATTAATGGTGAAACCTTTGAGATAGCACAGTGTAATAACAGCTTTATCTTCCCAGGTATTGGCTTAGGTGTTTTATCTTGTGGTGCAAGACGCGTGTCCGATGAAATGTTAATGGCATCAAGCCGCGCCTTAGCAGAATGTTCGCCATTAGGTAAAAATGGCATAGGTTCGCTGCTGCCACCTCTAGAAGAGATTCAATCTGTCAGTAAGTATATTGCTTTTGCCGTTGCCAAAGCGGCAATTGATCAAGGTTTAGCCTTACCTTGTACCGATGATTTGCTGCAGCAATCAATTGAAGCTAACTTTTGGGAACCTGAATATCGTCGTTACAAACGTACTTCATTCTAAGAACTGTTAAGTTTCATTGGGCACTTTAGTATTGTAAAGCGCTGATCCTTGATAGAAAAATAACTGATTTAAAAGGTTAATCGTCTTTTAAACCATAAAAAATCCCAACCTAAGTTGGGATTTTTTGTCTCTATCATCACGACGAACTTAGGCAGACATCACTTGTCTAAAGCTGTTTAATAATGGACGATCGGTACGCGCTTTTTTAAGCTTACGTAAACACTCTTTCAGTGATTGCTCAGCTAAGCGTCCAAATACACCATCATATTCGTTATTATTCATCTCTTCTTCAGACTCAGCACTATCAGCAATCTCTTGCGCTGCTCGACTTAATTGCATCCATGCATTGGCAATATAAAAACCATGAAATTCGGCTTTAGTCATCAATTTCTGTGCACTTGCTGGCAAGGCATTCCATCCATTGGTAAATGCGTTCGCTTTGTCATCCATTAACTCTTTAAACAAGCCTTCGTAAGCTTCAAGTAAGGTTTCAGGTAACTTGGCCATGGGTAATACTTTATTAGCAACGTTATACGACACTTGCTTAACCACTTGTTGATACTGTTGATCTACTGCTGTCATTGTTTATCTCTCAATTAAAATCGGCCTCTAAAATACCCAAGCCACTTCAAAATGCTCGTTTCAGACTCCCAAAGGGCAAGCCGAGAAACGACATGTTTCTGCGCAATATACAAGCTAAAAGCTACAAGCGAAAAGCCTAGAGCCTAGGACGCTACGGGGCTAGATCCTATATAATCTTGTTAGCAAGCGGTGACGAGCGATATCAATAGATGTCAAGCCAAGAGCCCAAGTGCTAGACAACTCTATCCGTCTTGTTATCGTTTCTGAAGCTTTACTAGCAGCGCAGCGACCCTAACAGGACGCAGCCCACCCTAGAACCTAGTCGCTGTAGGCGCCCTATTCCTAGACCCTTGAAATCTGGTCATTTGGGTATACAACATACGTCGCTGCATATTTAACATCACCTGACGTTGCTAAGCTTCCTTCTGCACCACAAGGTAATAATACTGACAGCATACTTAATACGATAATTTGCGTAATTCTTTGCAGTATTTCTATCTCAGTTTATCCCGAGAGGCGTCTTTATACTCGTGAAGATGACTGAATGCAAATTGGATAATATCGCCAGAGAAAATAGCAGAAAAGAGCATGTTGTCACATTATTGATAAGACAAAAATATCATTTAACCTAACTAAAAGGTTATAATTTCATCACAAGACTTTTCCCGCTGAAGTCTGTACGATTCAAGAACAGAAGCTTCATAATAATAATAAAATTGAGAAATTGTAGCCTTGTCAGTCTTAAAGTTAACTCACATTATTAGTGTCATTATGCTCGTTTTTATCATTGGATTAACCAGCATCGCTTATGCTAATCCGATAGATAATCCCCGTGCCGATGAAATTTACCAGCTATTTGACAGCGGCGGTTTTATTTCTGATAAAGAAAATCGTAAGTTACTCGACGAATATAAAAGTATACTGTCCACCGACGATATTGTTCGGCAAAAACTCTATATTCGCCTTAATTGCTGGAGTTTACCGACTAACACAACCGAGAAAATAAAAGCGGCAGTTAACTACGCTGATGAATACCTGCAGATATACAGTCAGCCAACCCCATCATTAATCGGCATTGACCTGCAATATTGCAAGGCGTGGTATCTGCACGCACAAGGGAAAAATGACAGCTTATTCGCCGACCTTGACGCGGCCATCACCAGCGCTTATCTACTTGAAGATCCGCGTTTAATTGCCGATGGCCGTAGTATTAGAGGTTCAATTCTGTCCTATTTAGGCAATTTTTCTGCGGCACTTGAGGATCTGATCACTGCGCAAAACTTATATGAGTCGCTTAATTTAACTTATTGGGCCAATGTCAATTTAGGTGACCTAGCAAATAGCTATCGCCGCTTTGGCGATGCTCAAACCGCGTTAAAATATCAAATAAAGCTCGAAAAAAATTACCTACAAAATAAACAACGTTATGAAGCCAATCTAACCAATAACCAAATAGCACTATCATTGGAGAAACTTGAACGTTACGAGGAAGCCATTGCGCGCTACCAAAAAACTCACGATTTTTGGTTAACAGAAAATCACCCGATTGCTGCTGCCGATGCATCTATTAGTATTGCTGGCAATTTCATCAACTTAAATAGACTCAACGAAGCCGATGATATTCTCCAACGGGCTCAAAAGTTGATTACACCAGATAATGATAATAGTTATAGCTACATGAATTTATTTATGGCCGAGGTGCATTACCTGCAAAATGATTACGACCAAGCCATAATCAAGATTAATAACGCTGAAAAGGCATTTAACTTTAGTAATAACATCCGTGGACTCAATCAAGCATTACAACTAAAGAGTAAAATATATCAAGCTTCCCAGCAGTGGCAACAAGCCTATGAGGCGCTGGCGTTATTTGTAGAATCTCATTTATCACTCGATAAACAAGTCTTTTCAGAACGTAATGCAGAGATGCAAGCTCGATTTAATACCAACAAAATTCAAACCGAAAATGAATGGCTTATTCAGCGTGATAAAGATAAAGAAGCGCAATTAAATATTATGCAGCGCAATTAAATATTATGCAGCGCAATGAGCAGATGCAGATCGTTATCATCATCTTAGTTGCGATTATTTTATTGATTGTGTCAATCTTCGCCTACAAGCAAGTGATAAGGAAACAACTCTTTAGACGCCTAGCACTAACCGATGAGCTCACCAAACTCGCCAATAGACGTGACACATATGCTCAAGGTAATCACTTCTTATCATCATCAAAACAATCGGGAAGACCTTTTTCGATTATTTCTTTTGATGCAGACCATTTTAAAACAGTGAATGACAAATTCGGCCATAACATGGGCGATAAAGTACTGGTAAAACTGGCGTCAATTAGCGCAAGCATGATGCGAGAAACCGATATTGTAGGTCGTGTTGGCGGTGAAGAATTTTTAATTTTATTGCCTAATATTGATAAAGCTAAAGCCATTGAAATTGCCAATCGCCTAGTGCTCACCATCGAAAAATATGATTGGTCTCAAATATCAGCCGGACTGCATCAAACCGTCAGTGCCGGTGTGGCTAGCTATAGTAACGAGGAAGACTTGTCACCCTTGTTACTCAAAGCCGACAAAGCGCTCTATTGTGCCAAAGCTGCTGGGCGAAATTGTGTTAAAGCAGCATAAACGAGTATAATTTTACCGTGTTTACTTAATAATAGTGTTTATGACTGCAACCAACCCAGCTTTAGTGCCAGATATTGGCTCTGCTAGCCACTCAATCAATGAGCCAACACCCGAGCCATGTCCGTTGACAGCGGCCCAGCTTGATGTGCTCAATCGCCAAATAAAGCTATGGGGTAAAGAGCTTGGCTTTGCCCATATTGGCGTCGCAGATATTGACTTAAGCCAACATGAGACAATATTACAAGATTGGTTAGACAAGGGTTATCACGGTGATATGGCTTATATGGCCGCGCACGGAATGATGCGCGCGCGACCCGCTGAACTGCATCCCGGAACCATTAGAGTGATTTGTGCTCGGATGGACTATCTTCCCCCTGATGCGGGTTTTGCCAGTAATTTAACCGACCCCAATCTGGGCTATATTTCTCGCTACGCCGGTGGGCGTGACTATCATAAATTAATCCGTCAACGGCTTAAAAAACTCGGTGATAAAATTAACCAGTATTGCCAACAACTCGACTTTGGCGCGACTGATTTTAGACCCTTTGTCGATTCAGCGCCTATTTTAGAGCGTCCATTAGCCGACAAAGCGGGGCTAGGCTGGACAGGAAAACACTCGTTACTGTTACATCCTGATGCGGGAAGCTGGTTTTTCCTTGGCGAGTTATTAATTAACTTACCGTTACCATTAGACATACCAATCGAAGAAGGCTGCAATACTTGTGTCGCCTGCATAAAGTCATGCCCGACCGATGCCATTGTAGCGCCCTATGTTGTCGATGCTAAGCGGTGTATCTCTTATTTAACGATTGAATTAAAAGGCGCTATCCCAGAAGAGTTTCGCCCACTAATGGGCAATCGTATTTATGGCTGTGATGACTGTCAGCTAGTGTGCCCAGTCAATGCTAAAGCACCACTGACCCAAGAGACAGATTTCCACACTCGCAGCGCCCTTATTCAACCTGATTTACTGACCTTATTTGCTTGGTCTGAAACTTATTTTCTCAGCCAAACAGAAGGCAGTGCGCTGCGCCGAATGGGCCATAAACGTTGGTTACGTAATATCGCGATTGCATTAGGTAACGCCCCTGCTAATCCAGCTATTATTACTGCATTAGAGCAACGTAAACACAGTGAAGAAGTGGATGATATGGTACTTGAACATATTGAATGGGCATTAGGACAACAAATACAAAAAGCGCCACAATCGGCGCTTTCACGTAAAACTCAACGAGTGATCAGATCAATACAAAAGGGTTTACCCAGAGACGCATAAACTAAAAAGCCCCTAAGCATTAGAGTCTAAGGTAAAACCCACTTTAACGGTTACTTGCCAATGAGCAATTAAGCCTTCTTCTAAGTGGCCACGGGTTTCGATAACTTGAAACCAGCGCAAATGTAGTAAACTTTTATTGGCTTCTGCAATCGCATTTTTGACCGCCTCATCTGAACTGATTGGTGATGACCCGACCAGTTCAATCACTTTATAAGTGTGGCTCATGATAACTCCTATTGTCAGCTGAACATCCTTACTTTTATTGTAGTCAATAATGGCCCAACTCACACATTATCGATGAAGGACCAATGAAACCACCGTTACTACACTCAGCGGTCAACAACTGAGCACTGCAACGAAGTCTGCATTAAACCGCTCAGACGACTTCAGTAAAGCGACTATTAATCAGATGGATATCTATCAGGCTTATATCATGCCAATTAAGATAAACGCCTAAGCACTTTAGCCGCTGCAATCATATTCCGCAGCGCTGGCTCAACCTCATCCCAGGTACGGGTTTTTAAACCACAATCAGGATTAACCCATAACTGTTTCACCGGCACCTTTTGCGACGCTTTAGTCATTAAGTCGACCATTTCATCAACGGTTGGAATATTCGGCGAATGAATGTCATACACACCGGGACCAATTTCATTAGGATAATGAAAATCTTCAAAGGCACTCAGTAGCTCCATACGCGAACGTGACGTCTCAATGGTGATGACATCTGCATCCATCGCCGCTATGGCATTAATGGTGTCATTAAACTCGCTGTAACACATGTGTGTATGGATTTGAGTTGCATCTTCAACACCTGCAGCCGATAACTTAAACGCATCCACCGCCCAGGTTAAATAATCTGCCCATTGGCTTTGTTTAATCGGTAAACCTTCACGAAATGCTGGCTCATCAATTTGAATAATGCCAATACCTGCGCTTTCTAAATCGACCACTTCGTCACGTACTGCTAATGCAAGTTGGTTGGCAATATCTTTACGAGGAATATCTTCACGAGCGAACGACCAATGTAAAATGGTCACCGGACCCGTTAGCATGCCTTTAACGGGCTTGTCGGTTAAGCTTTGCGCATAGGTAGCCCAGTCGACCGTCATTGGTTTTGGACGAGACACATCGCCATAAATTAACGGTGGCTTAACGCAACGAGAACCATAACTTTGCACCCAACCAAATTGAGTAAACCCAACACCGTCTAATTGTTCACCAAAATACTCCACCATGTCATTACGCTCAGCTTCGCCGTGGACTAGCACGTCGAGACCCAATTTAAGTTGACGAGAAATGGTGTCTTGAGTAACTTGCTCAAGCTGTGATCGGTAATCATTGTCATTGATTTCGCCTTTACGCCAGCGACTGCGTAACCCCCGAATGGCTGGCGTTTGCGGAAATGAACCTATGGTGGTTGTGGGTAATAATGGCAGCGCTAACTTTTGTTGTTGGGCAATGATACGGCGGGCAAATGGACTGTCACGTTCAAAATCATCAGCGGTTAACTGCGACACACGTTCAACAACCTGTTGATTAGCTGCTGCAGCTTTTGCCAAGCGGCGTTGCTGGCAACGATCAATAATCGCTTGGCTAGTTGCTGAACCTTGCCCAACGATTAATTGATAAATTTCGTTAAGTTCAAATAATTTTTGTTTCGCAAAAGCTAATTGGCCAAGTAATGGCGTAATTAATTGGCTTTCAACCTCGACATCCACAGGACAATGCAACAATGAACATGAAGGTGCAATCCACAAACGATCGCCTAACCTGGTCGCTAATTCGGTCACTTTATCAGCAATCAAATCAACATCAGCAGCCCACACATTGCGACCATTAACCACCCCAATAGAAAGTACCTGTTGACTAGAAAGCGCATTAACAAACACATCAAGCTGTTCTGGCGCGCTGACTAAATCAAGATGTAGCCCCTCAACCGGTAATGCACTCACCAATGCTTGATGATGGGCAATAGAACCGTAATAACTGGCGAGTAAAATATTTAAAGATGCTGGCTTTTGTTGCGCTAACGTTTGATAACTTTGACGAATAGCTTGCTGCCACTCATCGGTTAAGTCTGCCGCTAATACCGGTTCATCAAATTGCACCCAACTCACACCTTGGGCTGCAAAACGAGACAAAATTTGCTGATAAGCAACCAGTAACGGCGGTAATAACACCAACTTATTAAACTCAGTGAGGCTTTTAGATAAGTATAAATACGTCACTGGACCGAGCAGCACAGGTTTTGCTTGATGACCTAATTGCTGCGCTTCTGTAACATCATCAAACAGTTGGTCGTAGGCTATTTCGAACGCTTGATCAGCGCTCAATTCTGGCACTTGATAATGGTAGTTAGTATTAAAAAACTTGGTCATTTCTGCCGCACACGCATGTTGGCCGGTTTGCGAACGGCCACGAGCCACGCGAAATAAGGTGTCAATATCGACAGGGGCTTGGCTGCCATCAGCTTGAGTGACCCGATGACGAGCGGGGATCACATTTAAGGTCGCACTCAGGGTTAACACTTGGTCATAATAAGCAAAATCCCCTACAGGCAGTAATTCAACACCTGCATCTGCTTGCCACTGCCAATGGGTGCGTTTTAATTCACAGGCAACGTTTTTCAACTCCGTTAATGTGGCTTCACTGCGCCAATAGCGCTCTAAAGCAAACTTCAATTCACGCTGACGTCCTATGCGAGGAAATCCTAAACTTGAAATTTTCATACTGCTTGCCTTTTCGTTAAGCAAAAATTTATACCATTTATGCAGAAAACCTGCATAGGCGTCTGGACGTCTAGAAGTTTATTGTGTTATTCTGTTGTCAAGCAATCGAATTGATTTCATCAAATAGTTGAGCAAGATTCATGTGGAGAGAAAATGATAGAGCTTAGACACCTTCGTACCCTGATGGCGTTAAAAGAAAGTGGCAGTTTAGCGGGTGCGGCTAAAAAACGGTTTGTCACCCAGTCGGCGCTTTCTCATCAAATAAAAGAGTTAGAGACACGGATTAACTCAAGTATTTTTGTTCGTAAGAGTAAGCCGTTAACCTTTACTCATGAAGGCTCACGTCTGCTAAATTTAGCGGAAGAAATCTTACCGAAAGTGATTGCAACCGAGTCGGATCTTAAACGCGGTTTAGAGGGTGAAAGCCAACAGCTTAAGCTCGGCATTGAATGCCATAGTTGTTTTCGTTGGTTAATGCCTGTTATTGAGCAATTTAAACAACATGCGCCAGCGGCTCAAATTGATATTTCAAGTCGGCATTTATTTGATTCACTCAATGCATTGCAGACGGGGAGTTTAGACATAGTGCTAACCTCAGATCCAGTGCCGGGACACAGTGTCGCTTACCAGCATCTATTTGATTTTGAAGTTAAATTAATTGTAGCCAGTGATAACACCTTAGCGGCACAAGCGTTTGTAACGCCAGCCCAATTGGCAAAGCAAACCTTAATTAGTTACCCCGTGCCGTTAGCGCGCTTAGATATATACAAACACTTTTTAGAGCCCGCGGGTATTGAACCTGGCGAGCAAAAGCAATGTGATTTAACCTCAATGCTATTGCAGCGTGTTGCCTGTAATGACGGCATAGCAACCCTGCCAACTTGGTCTATCAGAGAAAGTCAGGGGCTGAATCTTACTGCGGTTAAATTAGGGGCAGAAGGACTAAAGCGTCCATTGTTTGGTGCTTATCGCCGCGATGCCACTAATGCAAATTTAATCCAAAAGTGGCTCGAACTTGTAGCAAATGAAGGCATAATACTACAGCGGGTTGATCAGTAATTGTCGTTTAGATAACACGCGTCGAAGCACAAGTCCTGGAGAATCAGGGTTTTGTGTTTGGCGTAAGTTATGGGCAATTAAAAATTCATCGCGTAAATCATCATCCAAACCTAATGACTCAAATGCATCAAGTGATAACTGTTGTTGTTGCTTATCAATCAGTGATTTTATTACTGTCAATGATACGGGCCGAGATAACTCAGCATTTAAATAAGCAAAAGCCGTTAGCGCAATCACCTGACCAAACACACTAAATAGTGCTAATGTTTGCATTTCATCCGCATCAATTTTAGTTCCAACACCGATTTTATTATCTTCACGTAACTGTACTATACAATCCATCGCGATCATTTCATTTAAGGCCCAATAGCCTTGGACTAATTTTTTGTACGGTTCTAAAAGCTCATCAAGCCGTTCTTTAAGATAAAACGAAAACGCATAACGATAGATGTTCACTTGGCCTAAACGGATTAAGGCATCCTTGACACTTCGGCTTTTGCTCGATATCACCCCTGCTGTTTGTGCGGTATTACTGCGCAACAACAAATGGGCTGCCAACGCAGGGTCGGCAGACACTGTGTCGATAACAACTCTAATATCAGCTTCGTTAATCAGGGCTTTTTTTAATGGAAGTAATATGCCACGACGACCAATGACCTGTTCTTCATTGCCAATAATAGCTTGAACTTGAGTAAAAACTTGTTGCTCAAGATTAGTCATATCTATCGATTACCTTTTTTAGAATAAACACGCTATAAATTAATTTAACGATATATTAAAACGAAAGCCAGTAATAGTTTACTGGCTTTTATGGGTAACTATTTATTAAGCCAAATTATCTAGAAACGATAACCCGCAGTCAGTCTAATTGAGCGACCCGTACCAGAATAATAACCACTGCCAAACGCAGAGTAATAACCGGTACCAACATAGTCTTCATCAAGTAAGTTATCAACACGTAAACTGCCATTCCAACCAGCATGAGCATAGTTTAATGCAAGGTTGGTTAGCACGTAGTGGTCTAACTTATCACCGATATTACTGTTATCGCCTTCCATGTAGCGCTCACCCGTATAAACACCTTCAACAAATGCTTGCCAATGATCGGCAAAGTCATAGCTCATGTAAGCCTTACCCGAATGCTCAGCCACCCAAGATAACGCTTTGCCGTCGTTTTCACCTTGAGTGAACTCTGCATCAATATAGTCGTACGAAGCACCTAGCAGCCAGTCATTTGATAACTGCACATCATAAGCAGTGCTCACCCCAAAACGACGAGATTGATCCGCATTAACGTTCGCGCCACCACCATAAGGGCCGTCAGTTCTTCCGCCTTCATAAACAATCTCATCTTCTAACTCAAGTTGATAAGCATTGATTTTTAACGTTTGAGTGGCGGTAGTATAGTCCCAACCCGCTTCGTAAGAGCGGCCAGTTTGTGGATCTAAACCTTGTACCGTCAGCGGCGTAAAGGCTTGTTCATCTACTTTTGCAAAGCGGAAGTTATCATTGGCACGGACATAAAAACGATTTTCACTGCTTGGGCGATAGTTAAATCCTAACTCAAATGCATGCGCGTCGTTATCGATTTCAATACGGTTAGGATAAAGTAATTGGTCGTATAAATCGTCTGTTACTTCTGAATAACGCCCCCCGACGACATAGGATAATGTCGGCGAAATAGGTACCGATGCTTGCACATAGGCGCTGCTTTGTTGTTGTTCATTATTACGTTGAATATAAAGCGTATCAAAATCGGCTTCACCTTTGCTGACATCAATACCTGCAACAAAATTTAAATCACCGCGATCTAAATGATAATTGGCGCTAGCTTTAGGTGAAAAACTCAATAATTCACGTTCAATTCGCCCTGCACCGCCGAACAACACGCTGGTCGTTAACGAGTCTGAATAGGTTAAATCCGCGCCTAAGGCCCAAATATTATTTAACTGATATTGATAACCACTTCGCAGTGCGGTGCTCATTTCATGAGAGTATTCGCCCTCAGAAAAAGCCGCGGCTTGGCGTGGATCGGCCTCATATTGTGCTAACGTGAGTGCACCCGGCGTTTTACGATCGTTATCAAAATAATTAACTTCAACATAAAAATCTTCGTTAGCGGTTTGATACTGTACCCGACCTAAAATAGATCCGGTTTCATTATCATTATTGTCGCGGTAATTGTCGCTTTCTTTATAGCTTGCCGCTAAAAAATAACGCCATGCGTCGTTAATGGAACCTGAAATATCGCCTTTAGCTTCATAGGTATCAAAACTGCCGCCACTGACTTGTAAGCCACCACTAGTTTCTGTTGGTGCCTTAGTAATGATGTTAATAACGCCGCCAACCGCTTGGTCACCATACAACACCCCTGCACTACCGGTTAAAATCTCAACCCGCTCAACTAAGTTAAGCGGAATGGATTCAATACTCGGCGCAGCAATATCAATATTATTCAATCTGCGTCCATCAACTAAAATCAGCGTGTTGTTGGCCGCTTGTGATGCAGAAAATCCGCGCATAGAAAATACGCTACCCGAATTATTATCCGACACCTGAATGCCAGACTGTCCACGTAATAAATCGGTTAAATTGGTGACTCCGCTCATTTGAATATCGGCGGCATCAATAACATTGACGTTGGCCGCAATGTTTAGTGGATTGGCAAGATTACGCCCAATGACCACAATGGTTTCATCCATGCTGATAGCTGAAGACCCGGGGGATGTATCGGTTGACTCTGCCGCAATAGCATTAACCGTTGCCACACTGAAGACAGCACTTAATAGCAGTGCAATTTTTGTTGGTTTAGTACCCATTTACCTTTAACTCCTGAAAGGAAAAATGGGGCAATAGCGCCGTAATATAGATAACCACTGTCGCCCTAATCTCCTGAAAAAAATCGTCAGAATAAGTCAACAAGCAGTATCACATCACATTTCGAGATCTGCCCACCGAAATCATCGAAATCACCTTTAAGGCCGGTCTCCGGACTGAGGTTGTGGCGTTATACCTATGGCATAACCCGCGCGAGTCTAGATGATTAACGCAACCCTGTTGCGCACCTGACTCTCACCAATCACCGTTGCGGGGGCAGTACCAGATTTACACTGGTTTCCCGATTATCTTGCTTTGGTCTATCGATCCACTGCAAGCACCGTAAAGATTGACTAACTAATCTCATCCCGGGCTAATAAGCCGAGTTGAGGTTAACGCTTGAAATAACGTGAGTTGAGGTTCAACCCATCATTAAAAATATCTGTTTCGTTATGCCAGCATTAGCATTTAGTACCCTAGTACCGTTTAATTATTGCTGACATCATAAAGTAATAACGCAGAGATTATAACGGATCCAAAGGTGAACTTGATACCAACAAAAGAGTAACCTGCAGATTATTCAGCTTGTAGAACAGTCAATTTGTTGGTTAGTGGCACCTAAGAGGGTTATCAACCACATGACACGGCGCTAGGATTCGACGCTAGGGATACGTCATGAAGTCACGATAATTATCGATAGTGATAGGAGTCGTTTCGGTAGTAAACACGTCTGTTCGAATAGATTTATGGATTAGGTAGACATTTTCGTCATCACTTATTACAGAAAAATAGCCCATTTCGCCTTGTGGACGGCTGATATAAGACACATCTTCCACTGCTGAAGAGTGATGAATATTAGGCATACTGGTGCAGCCTAATAAACCATGTACCGCTTCGAGCCCGTCAACTTCAGAACTGCCAAGCTGTTGATAAACAATTTTCCCTTGGCAATGTTGTTGATAAGTCGCCGCCATTGAATCTAAAAAACGTTCCGGCTCAACATCATTGGCTAACCCTTTGAACCCCTGCATGCAGACTAAACTAGACCAGTCATTTAATGACTCATTGGTTGGAATAAACTCAGCCATCGTCATGTCGCCACGTTTATCACTGAATGCAAGTTTCCAATCTAATGGCGGTAAAAAGCCGAACTTTGCAGACAAGGTTATGAGTTTCTGGACATCATCAGACATCACCATAACACCTGATGACTTATCAACGTCGCCAAATGCCATCTGTGCTGGAGGGGTAGCAGATGCACTACTGGGGAACAGGAACATTATTCCTAAACACCCCGAGCAGCCTATAATTGCAGCAATCTTGTTCATCCAAATGAATCCTTATTTGGTCAAGATAGAGATAAGTTGATCAAAAATCATGCTAATTTAGTACGTCCTATCCTGAACATACAAAAATTGAAACTTATCTATAACCTATACATAGTGGGTAAAATATTAGTTAAGCTCGTCTTCATCTTCATCTTCAGCATCGAACAGCTCTTCTTCGTCGATGGCCGATTCAGCAGCAATAGCAGCCGCTAAGCTTTTAGCTTTAAGGTGCTTCTCAGTTTTACGCTGGTTACGATCAGCTTGCTTAGATAAAAAACCTTGCAGTGCTTGCTCGCCCCATGCAATGGCTTCTGCTTCTGATGCAAAACCATCTTGGCTTTTTGATACTATGGTTTTAGTCGATGTCATACGACGAGTGATTTCAGTTTTCCAGGTGTTTTCAATTTGAATAACACGTAAAGCATACTTTTTGCTATCGCTCATAATCTATTCTTTCCTACTTAAGGTATCACAGGCTAAAACCCATGAAATTTCAGCCGCGCAGTGTACTCGAAACACACGAGTTTGGGCAGTTATTTAATGGTTATTTTTGCAGCTTATTTGAAAAACTAACCCAATGGCAAGCTTAATACTGCCAGCGGAAAAGCAATGATGGTTAAAATCACGCTGTGGCGCCATTATTGTTTCACTAATTGGTTGGAGCCAACAATCATCATTTCACATTTATGGCAGTCAAAAATCAATTTCAATTTATCTTTACCTACCTCTAAAAACATAGGATCCGCTTTAATACCTTCAACTTCTTTCGGGCATAAATTAAAACTGTAACGCAGACAATGTTTAGTGACCATTAACGGAGCATCATGCAAAACGTTATTTTTCTCATAGGTGTCTTCAATTTGAATCACCCCATGTTGATGGTAAAAAGATTTCGCTTTTTCATTCGCCACATTAGATAAAAAGCTCAGTGCTTTTTGCGGGAAACGTGCCGTTTTATCATGCATCCAACGCTCTGGTCGCTGGTAACTGGCAACTCTTGCCGTCATTAATGCACTAACGGCATCGCGGCGTAACTCATTAACAACCGAGACGGGTAAAAACCACATCTGCTGCGTGAGTAAATTAACCTTGTTCAATACAAAGTCACTGCTGCCAAGTTTACTGAATTGTTTTTTCAGATTTTCGGCGGTCTTGACTTGGTCATTAGCGGGGGCTTTATCGCACGCTAACATGACTGTCGCACTGATATTATGCCGATCTGTAATCGTTAATCCCACCCCGTCATCGGTATCAAAAAATTGCATATCGACAGTCATTTTACGGCTAGCAGAATCTTTGTTAAGGCTAGCTTCGAACTTATGGTCAAAGTTACGGAACATCATCACCCCAATTTTAAGATCTTTGGGTACCTCGGTTAAATGCAAGACATTCCCTTCAGCACGGTTGATGCGCACGCCAGAGAGTTTATCGTCAGACAAACGTTGGGTTTCGTAGTGTTCAACAAAAAAACAGAGGCCATCACCATTATTAAAGTGAATGTCTTTGCCACTTTCACGGGTATCGATTTTAATAAAGTCTTTACCCACTTCGGTGATACGGCCCACTTTTTCACCAATGAACTTAGGCGAACTAAAATGCTCAATGGCCTCAGTACGTTCATTAACAAAATAATCCGTTTTACCACGGTTAAAACTTTTATCAGGATCGGGGATAAAGTTAAACGTGCAACGACCATGAGAAATTGATTCTACATCATCACGTTTAGCCATAATCGCATCAAGTTGCTGACGATAATGAGCGGTGATATTTTTAAGGTAAGTAATATCTTTTAAGCGGCCTTCAATTTTAAACGAACTAATACCAGCATCAATTAACGCTTCTAAATTATCGGTCTGGTTATTGTCTTTTAATGATAATAAGTGCTGATTTTCAGCTAAGACGTCACCTTCGCGAGTGGTCAAATTGCACGGTAACCGACACATCTGTGAACATTCACCGCGATTAGCACTGCGATTAGAATACGCATGGCTCAAATTACATAAACCGCTATAACTGACACATAATGCGCCGTGAATAAAGAACTCTAACTTCATTTTTGTGCTAGCAGCAATATCGCGAATTTGTGGGATATTGAGCTCACGGGCTAATACGACTTGCGAAAAACCAACTTGCTCTAAAAAGACCGTTTTTTCAGGGCTGCGGTTATCCGTTTGCGTACTGGCATGCAACGCAATAGGCGGCAGATCAAATTGTAAAACACCCATGTCTTGAACAATCAAGGCATCAACCCCCGCTTCATAAAGCTGCCAAATAAGCTTTTGGGCTTTATCAAGTTCGTCATCCATTAAAATGGTATTTAACGCCACAAAAACCTGGGCATGATAACGATGAGCAAATTCCGCCAAACGAGCGATGTCTTCAACACTGTTGCCAGCATTATGGCGCGCGCCAAAGGCAGGACCGCCAATATAAACAGCATCAGCACCATGGCGAATAGCCTCAATGCCGTAATCAGCATTTTTAGCAGGCGCTAATAGTTCTAATCGACGTTTTACGGGTGCCTCAGGTGTAAACAATTCTACAGTAACCATAATGTTAACTAAATTTCGCATTAATTCGGATAAAAAAGTGCGCCAGCATACTAATATTGTCGCATTGACATAAGCATGTTGACGCATTCAAATAGCGGTATACTTTAGCAAACTTTACATAAAGTTATACATAAATTCGTTGTTATCAACGGCTAAAATGGCTGTAACGCTAGGCTTATAAAAACAGATCTTGGATATTTTTAAAGTCAGTTTTACCTTCAGCAATTTCTTGTGGGTTTAAACCAGACACTTCATGTGGGAACACTAACCAATCTTCAGATGAATGAATAAAATAATCTGGCTTTAGATCGACTTTAGTGTTTTTGGGTTTGTAGTAAGGACATGCTATGCGAATATCGGTTGGCATGTTCAAACGCATAAATTTTCTTAATTTACCAATAAGCGCATCAACACTGCGCCCCGAGTCAAATACGTCATCAACAATCAACAAACCGTCGCTAGCATTGGCATTTTCGATAATGTAATGCAAACCGTGCACTTTAATATTTTTATCTTGTTTGTCAGTGCCAATACCATAATAAGACGAGGTTCTAACTGCAATATGGTCTGTTTCGATTTTCTTAAAATCAAAATACTCTTGGACGGCAATGCCGATAGGTGCTCCACCGCGCCAAATACCCACGATAAACTGTGGTCGAAAGCCACTGTCATATACTTGTGCAGCGAGTCTAAATGAATCTTCCAAAAGTTGTTGCGCACTAACAAAGAGTTTATCTGTCATTGGTTAAAGCCCCAGTTATTTTATTGCGGCGAATTTTATATCAAATAAGCTTTTCTTGCCTGCAAGAAAAGGAATTAATTGATCAAAAGCAATAAAAAATCAAACCTTTCGCCACATCGCCATTATCTCAAGCGCCACTAGTAGCGTCAACAGATCCTAATGTGAACAATAATCCACCTCATTAACAAGTATCCTTTATCAATACAATATAGAGTAGGCGTTAAGTTTGCTATCTCAAGCTTGAAGGCAAAGTTCAAGGTCAATACCTGGGTCGTAATGACAATAAAATCTACTTGTCATTAAAAACGACTATGGCATAGTGGGCTGCCATGAAAAGCAGATTTTATCGCCAATTCAGGACCCATACGCCACTATGCTAGTCAATAAAACCTTACACCATGCCTATGGAACTGAACAGGCAAGCACCACAGACAACAACGAACTCAAGGTGCCTAAAAGTGACAACCCGCTCATATGGCCTGTGCTGAGTTTGTTGCAATCAACCAACCAAAGTTGGAAAGTACATCATTTGGCGAGCGAGTTACAAGCCAAAGGATTAATGCATAATCTTGACCCTTTACCCGAAAAAGACCTCTTTAAACGCAACTTTCTACTGATGAACGCCTTATATGAATTACAAGACATATTAATCCCCAAACAGTGGTTACAAGTAAAGGCAATGGAGATCCAAATATTTAGGATGATTCCGGCCAATGCTGATGTGCAACATATTTGCGATGGTGCATTACGCGATTATTATCTCGATTGGGCCAATTATGATGCCAGCGTTAACGTTATACAAGAAATGCTGGAGTCATTCTGGTCAAGTTATCAAGAGTATATTGGCGTCAACACCCAGTTAATGCACCAAGGTCATGCCTTGACAGTATTTGAACTTGATGACACTGCCACCGATAAAGACATTCGCAAACAATGGCGCAAACTCGCGCTTAAATGGCACCCCGACCGCGAACAAGGTAATGCCGAACGTTTCCGTGAAGTATGCGAAGCATGGCAAACCCTAAGAAATTAAGCGTAGGCTGCCAATGATTTACAGGCTCAATATCTTGGTCGAACACTCATAGACCATGATAGCGATTGTCCACAGAGCTCTGCATGACTAACTGTGCTTTAGTTATTTAGCGATGCGCATTAGCCATTTAATCGTTAGCTATTTACAGTCATCAATAAACAGGCTTTGGTTAATTATCCAGATTAACCTTCTATATCGCATCATCTAGATTGAACAACTCAATGCCACTTTATGATGACATTCCTTAATAATCATTAAGTTCACTTCAATATCTTGCCTTAATTCAGAGGTTAACCTCATAAAGCACGCACGGATCACGAAATTAACGCCTTTTTAATTGATGATTTAAGCCATAATTCAGCTTAGAAACTTACCCTAATTAGCTCGAGCAGATTAATCTAATCCTATTGATTATTCGCTAATAACATTGATCTGAGGTTTTACATGATTAAATATTTCGCCGTTGCATTGACGCTCATAGCAGCCTCATTTAGCACATTTGCTGCGCCATTTGTTGCAGGCAAGCATTACACTCAAATTTCCAATAATATGGTTACTAGTACGCCAAAAATCACTGAGTTTTTTTCATTTTACTGCCATAACTGCTTCAATATGGAAACTCAGTATCTTGCTGAGATTAAAGCAGGATTAGATGAAGAGGTCACCTTCGATACTAAGCATGTTGACTTTATGAACAGCGATTTAGGCACTGAAGTGATGCGATCACTGGCTGTTATTCATGAGGTTGGTCAAGCAGAAAAGCTCAACCACGCAATGTTTACGGCTATCCAAGGTGATAAAGGCGCTAATGGGCATGATCACAATGCTCAAGGCCACCAGCATGAATCACAAATAAACAGCCGTGAAGACATTAAAAAAATCTTCAGCCAATTTGGTGTCGATGCCGCAACTTATGACACATTGGCCGACAGCAGTACTACCGATAAAGCATTGGCTTTATGGCGTCAGCAACAAACGTTATATAACGTCAGTAGCGTACCCGCATTTATCGTTAATGATAAATACGCTATCAATATGAATGAAATTAGCACTTTAGATGAACTAATTGAGTTGATGAACTATTTAGCCACCTCAAAATAACGGCCGCATCTTGATGGGTAATCAACACTAATGAAAAAAATGGCTATCAATTGATAGCCATTTTTTTCGATTTATCCCATCTGTAATTCAGAGATAAGAACCTATACTCAAACGACCTCGACATGCAGGATTACGCATATCCAGAAGTGCAGACTGCTAGGTTCTAGGGCGGACTTCGTCCTGCTAGGGTCGCTACGCTTCTAGAACCTAAGACCTAAGACCTCGCACCTAGAAGAAGCGAAGCACCGCCCTCTGGCGAGCTTGCGAGTTCCTAGCAGCGCAGCGCTCTAGGCTCTTCCTACGGGAGCGCTGAAACGAGCATGATGAAGTGGCTTGGGAGGATATAACCAGATCATCAGAACCAGACCACGCTCTCTAATCAAAAAAATCACGTAAATGCAGTAGTCCAAGTAACGCATGTACGAGTAATAAGCCAGCAAAACAGTTTGCAAATAAACTATGGTAATAGCGTAAACTCAGTGCATATTCACCACCTTGAGCCAACCACCACCCCACACCTGTGACAGATACCATCAGCAATAACAATAAACATATCCCGGCAATCACACTCAATAAGCCTTTACCGCCAGATAGCGGTAATTGTCCTTTAGACAAGCCCTGTAGGTCTTGCTGACATTGACGCCATTCGCCTACTATCCAAGGGTAAAACTGACGCCATTGACCTTGCCTACAGACATCAAAAGCAAAAGCTACGGCTAACAAAGCACAACACAAACCGCCATAGACATGCCAGCTATTCCAGCCACTGCTATTAGGCGGCAAACGCCGCCCCATTAATATCCACGGGCTAGTGGCAATAAGCAAAACGCTCAACACCCCTGTTACGGCGTGCAATTTAGTGGCTATCGCATCGTACCACTGCGATGCTGTCATCGCTGGCTTCATCAATTATGCCTCAATGATCTGCTGAGCAAATTCATCAACTTTATGCCAGTCGGTAAACTCTACCTTGGTATTAGGATCGGTAGGGCCTTTGGTTATCCACATAATAAACCGAATAATATTTCGGTCCATCACACCGTAGCCTTGGTAGTCTAAATTACCACCAAACACTTGTAATAATGTTGGTTGCCAAACACTTTGCTGTAAAAATTGCTGCATATAGCTATTAGTTTGCGGGGTGTTTTTTTGCGGTTTACGCGCCACTAAGCTAACCGAAAAAAAACCACTGGGTTTGTTTTCTAATTCCGTACGATGAGCTTCAATAAATTGATACAACGCTGGACGATGTTTGCCATGACGAATACTGGCACCGATGTACACTTTATCAAATAGGGCTAAATCGGGAGCTTCCGCTAAGGATGCGACCGTGACCAGCTGATCTTGCCCAACCAGTTGACGCTGTAAATATTCACATATTTTTTGAGTGTAACCATGGACACTTGAATGGATCAGTAAAATTTGGCTCATGCTGACCTCGAATGAAATCATTTAAAAGTAATACAGTATCTTAGACCACTGGCGTGAAAATTTACATGAAACAGATCACGTCATCATGATCCACAATAGCGGCAATGTGAACTACCGCGCAAAAAAATACCCTAGCCATAAATGCCTAAGGTATTTGAGCTTTACAGCAAATTTACAACGACTGTAAAAAGGCGATAACCTGAACTCGCTCTGCTTGCGTTAAGGCCATAAAGTCTTGTTTAGACGTTTTAGATTCTCCGTCATGCCACAAAATGGCTTCTTCCAAGGTTGCTGCGCGGCCGTCATGTAAAAATCCGGCTTGTGGATTAACCGTTTGGGTTAAGCCTATGCCCCACAATGGTCGAGTACGCCACTCATTGCCATCGGCTAAAAAGTCTGGACGACCATCTGCCAATCCCTCACCCATATCGTGTAATAACAGGTCACTAAAGGGATAAATATTTTGGCCTTTTAAGCTGTCGCTCATCGGTAATCCGCCGATATCACCTGAGGTTTTGGTCACAAACGACGGCGTATGACAACTGCTGCAATTGAGTTGCTCAAATAACCTCGCGCCTTCGCGCACTGCAGTTTTATCAACGTTACGTCTGGCTGGCACCGCTAATGTTTCGGCATAAAACACCACTGAATCACTGAACTCTGCACTGGCCTCTGGCGCACCGTTAACATCTTCACCAGTATCAACAAACCCAGTACGGGTTAAATATGAATCATGTAAACTGGTGCCAACAATGCTTTCATCGGGAAATAACGGGTTAGTAATACCAATATCACCACGTAATGCGCCTAACGATTGTACTCGGACACTTGGCGTGTTGGCTTTCCAACCAAAGCGACCTAAAGAAACAGGTGTACTATCGCCATTTTGTGCTTTTATGGCATCAAATACCCAATTAGCCCGTCCAGAAATATCATCTTTATTGCTGTCATCAGCATCAACATTGGCGAGAATGCTTGCCTCAGGTATTGCTTCTAGCAACCCTAAACCAAACACAGGCATGCCGTTACGCCAACCCATTAACACATCATCTTGTAATAGATTTGAGGTTACATTGGCACTTTGTTTGGTTTCACCTGGTGCATCATATGGATTTTCGACCGCGAAAATAGGCTTCTTCAAACTAATAGTGCGTCCATCGGCATACACTTCATCATGCCGCTCATAAGACAAATACACATCTGCTTGACCAACAAATGCATTGTCTTGCCAATCTGGGCGCGCTTTTAATACTCCGCGATGGAATAGCTGGTCACCAAAATCTGGCACTTTAATCGGCGCACAGTAATTATTATCTGCAGTTCCTACACTACAAGGCTCAGCAGGAGCTTTACTGATACGTAAGAAAATACCCGCTGCCGAACCCAGTTTTACCCGAGTTTCATCTGCGGCCAAAAAGGGAGTGGAATTTCGACCATCGCGTTGATGGCAAGAATTACAGTCAGCATTATTAAATACAGGGCCTAAACCATCAAGCTCAGGATGTTGTTCATTCGGTGCGGTAGTAAATGACACTTCAAAATTGGCATCACCTTCTAGATGTAACTCGAGTTCATCGTCAGTTAAATTAACTGATGGTGTCGAAAAACCATGGCCAGAACTATTGGCATCAAACGTAGTGGTGTCACCGCCTAAAGCAACAATTGAGGTATAGCTAGGATAAGTCACTACCGGATCAATGGGGTCTGGCGAGATTTCATCATCGCCGCTGCCACCACAAGCACTTAGGCTAAGCCCCAGTAATGCTACAAACCAATATGGTTGTCTTAATAATTTGTTCATCTTTGTCTCACACATTCACACTAAAATTGAGTTTATTTGGCAGTAATGCGACCTTGTTATGAGTTGAGTCTCTATTTTTTTGGTCACACTTACCCTCCCAATAAGGTCGTTCCATGGCCTTATTGAGACGGTAACAGCTAAATTATGAGTTCCAATCAGATAATAAAGGCAGCACATCTGACTGCAGCGTCGCTTGTAACTTTGTTAATGCATCCACAGCAACCTGGGTTCTAGCACGGCCGTCATCATCTAGAATCGCTTGGCGGAAAGGCATGCTAGTGCTACCCGAAATGGCTTGAATTTTTAAAATGGCATCATCAATTTCGCTGGCGACACGCGTAGCTAAAGTCGTATCAGCTGCTGTCACAAAATCAATTAAACCTTGCTTATCGGCACCACCCGTAAACTCACCTTGATAAACGTTACGTACACCAATGATGTTATTTGAAAAGTCGGTTAGTGAGTTCCACGAATACTGCGACTCCACCTTAGAAGTGTCTGCCGTGGTTAATGACTCTCCGAATGGATCGGCAATTTTACCGTTACCCACTTCATCGACAATACCAATCATGCCGTTGATCAATTCTTCAATAACGGCTAATTGTGATGAGTAAATAGTGTTAGTGGCATCGCCAGGAGTTTTAAGCAACTCGGCATAAGGTTTGGCATTTGTATCTTGTGGGTTATGGCTCACTTGCCAAGCATCGTCTAATTGCGCGGTGTAATCGCGGAACACTTCCGCTAAGGCGATTAAATACTCACGCTCTTTGGTGCTAAGATCTGCAATCAACTTTGTGTTGCTGTTAACACCATCGCCAAACAACAGATATTCCATGGTATGAAAACCTTGAACGTCATCATTCCAAGCTTTAATAGTTTCGGCATCAAAACCACTGTTACTATCTAACTGAGTCTGTAAATCGGTGGTGTTTAATGGCCAGCTGTCTAAATGCGGGTCGATACTCAATGAGTCGACTGGGCCAAAGATATGCGACTCACCTTGTTCCCAAGGTTCACGAGCTGATTTCCACGCATTCTGTGCCGCTACTAAATCGGCTTGAGTAGTAGAAGCACTTAGCAATGCTTGTGTTGCCAATAACAAAGTATCGCCTTGTGCAGCTAAGTCTGCATAACCCGCCACAATGACATCATCGGTTAAGTTGATGATCATTTCAGTAGCGACAAAGCTAAACCCCGTTGTTGGTACCACTGGGGTTTCGGTGCTTGTATCATCAGAACCTGAACCGCCACATGCTGAAAGCGTAGTGATTAAAGCCAGTGTAATTGCAGTGTGTTTAACGCGCATAATAAAACTCCGTATAAAAAATTGACTCAAAATAAATAAACTTATAGCGAGAATTGATATCCCACACCCAAAGCAAAAAAGTTAGTGTCAGGAATGCTGGCAACTGCCACTTGATGCAGACCTCCTTCGGCTTTAATCACAACCTCAGGTATAGGAGAATAGTTAATACCTACGCTGCTCCAAGTGTTTTCATAACGCTGGGTTGCTGTGCCCGTTTCAACGGCCATAAGTGGATTGGAATAATCGATATTGGCAAACACTGTCATCGGAATATCAAACCATTCGTCGAGCTTTACACCTGCCTCAACAAAGAACGATTGTGACTCTGAACCCAATTGGGCAAAGTTACCTGGACGTAAACCTGGGGTGGTTTTGTTGGCTAGGGTGATCGCATCAGCATTGTCTAACGTGCCATATAAATATTGACCACGAAGTATCCAAGGTCCTTCAACAAACGCACCTGCGACAGACATAATCCTTAATGCACCATCAACGTCTAACTTGTTACTTTTATGACGATTACCACTGGTATTACCCAAGTAATAAGCCACTCCAACAGCACTGCCGGTTTTAAAGTTGCCGTAATCAAGACGTCCTGCAAACGCTAGGTCATCTGTATTGACTTCTTCAAAGCGTTTTTGATGGCCAGATGCCACCCAATCATAGGTGCGAAAATACTCAGAATTTAAGCCACTAATGACTTGTGCTTGATAATGAAAGTCTGACATTTCGCCGTAAACACCAATACCGTTTTCGTTCCAAACGGTCGGCATCATTGCAGCCTCACTTTTATGGCGCTGCACGGTCAAATATTGGCTAGGCTTATGCAGAATGCTTGATAAGCCAATGGGCAAATGAATGTTACCGAACTTCACCCCAAACGCTTTGCTAGGGCGGTAGCGAATTTCCGCTTTTTCAACGACCACTTCACCACCCGCTTCAACTTCAGATTCAAACTCACCAAATTCATCAAAGCCGTCATATTCTAATGCGGAGCCAGTGCCACCATGTTCATATTCAATTTCAACCTCCATGCTCCAATCATCAGTAAACTGATAACCAAACTCAGTCACTATCCGCTCTAAATCCGTACGATTACGTCGCTCTGCAGAGGTATCTTGGACGTTATCGAAATATTCATCACTGGTGTAAACCGCGCTGCCATATGAGTTAACACTAAAACGGCTAAAACGATCATGTGCTTCAGCAGTTTTCTGTACCACGGTGTCAACTTGAGTCGCCACCAGTTTGTTTTGTTGCTGCTGTTGCTTTTGCTCAGAAGCTAAAGTAGTAAGCTGTTGTTTTAATAGTGCAATTTCAGCTTCCTGTTTAGCAATTGCTTTAGCAAATATTTCGGTATTCGTTGCGGCGTGTGCATTCGACATAACACTTAAGCCCAATACACTTGCGACAGATACTGCCAACAAGGTTAACGTGTTATTCATCAATTTCTCCAACCTAGTGAGTTAATGCTTTACTCAGATACTAAAACAACCATACAGCAAATGATAATCATTCGCAATATTATTTGCATTAGTGTTAGCTTTGGTTTTAATTACTTTTCACTTAACAAACCGTTTTATGTCACTATGGATTAATAAGCTTAGAGATAAGAGTTTCAACCATGTCAGACACGTCAATGACAAGTACTGCCCCCCTCACGATCCAATGGACAAACCCACAACACTTACTGCTGTGGATGACCTTTGTTATGTCAATGGTGTTTGCTGTTTGGCAGGCACTATTAAATAACTGCGTTTACCGGAGCTGAGATAGGCTTATTACAAAGCCTAAGAGAAATCCCAGGATTTTTAGCCTTTACCGCAGTGTTTGTGTTGTTAATGATCAAAGAGCAAACCTTTGCATTATCATCGTTGGCGTTATTGTGTATTGGTGTGGGCATTACCGGCTGGTTTCCCGATGTCATCGGGCTGTATTTAACGACGGTACTGATGTCGATTGGCTTTCATTACTTTGAAACTATAAATCAATCGCTTACATTGCAATGGGTTGAAAAGGCCGATGCACCAGGCTTTATGGGTAAAGCATTAGCTTGGCGTTCGGCGGCGGCGCTACTCGGCTACGGATCAATTTGGTTGATAATGAGTTGGCTTAGCCTCGATTACATTTGGATGTACAGCATCATTGGCGGATGTGGATTATTGATGGTGTTTGTGATGACGGTATATTTCCCTCGTTTTACCATTGGTTCCATTCAACACAAGCATTTAATAATGAGAAAACGCTACTGGCTGTATTATTTACTGACCTTTTTCTCTGGTGCGCGCCGGCAAATATTTATGGTCTTTGCAGGCTTTATGATGGTTGAAAAGTTCGGTTATTCGGTATCCGAAATTACTGGGTTATTTCTAATTAATTATGTGGTTAACTTAATCTTTGCGCCTAAAATAGGCCGCTTTATTGGTCGAATAGGTGAACGCAATGCCTTGATTATTGAATACATTGGCTTAGTCATTATTTTCAGTTGTTACGCCTATGTCAACGACGCAAATATTGCTGCAGGATTGTATGTCATTGATCATCTTCTTTTTGCAATGGCGATAGCGACAAAGACTTATTTTCAAAAAATTGCAGATAAACAAGATATTGCTTCAACCATGTCGGTCAGCTTTACTATAAATCATATAGCAGCGGTTATTATTCCGGCGTTATTAGGTATTTTGTGGTTAAGCTCGCCTAAGTCGGTTTTCTTTATCGGTACTGGATTTGCCGTATGCTCACTCGCGCTAGCATTCAATGTTCCGCGCCATCCACGACCAGATAAAGAAACCTTATGGTCACCATCAAGAACAAAGCACTAAACGATTCAGCGTAGATGTCATACCATACAGACATGACGCAAGCGCAATGCATAAAGAGGTTTAATGATGGCTGATGTTGATGTTACGCAAATCCAAGATGGCAACACTCAAGTGTCCGCTCGCAAAAAAACCTTATTGCTCGGGCGCATTATCGGTTTAGCAAGCGAAGAAGATTATCGGCCTTCAACTGCATCCGTTGCAGAGCGTGCAGAACACCGTCAACGCAAACAACTCAGCCAACATCAGGCCAACCTTGAAAGCATTTTTGCCTTAGCGCTCACTTACACCCCATCGGATGTTACTGGTGTGGAGTTAGATCCTGATTGGCGCTATCAATTCTTTCAAATGGCAGAACAAATTCATAATCGTAAGATGCAAGATTTATGGGCCAAAATTTTGGCCAGCGAAGTCGTCAACCCTGGTAATTTCAGCCTTCGCACCTTGGCGCTGCTCACACAATTGACGCTTCGAGAAGCACAGATCTTTGAAAAAGCGTTAGGTATGTCAGTCAAAATTAATACTGAACCCAGATTTAAATTACTCAGCAGTTATCGTATTAATGGCGGGATAAAGCAATATTTTCGTAAGCATACTCAAACCAACTTCGGCCTGTCACAGTTCGGGTTACCTTATTCGAGTATTTTAACGTTAGTCGATGCGGGGTTGTTACATAAAAGCGAATTTGAAACTGGACTATTAAGCAGTAATGAAAATATTCAGTTAACGATGTGTAATGCCACTTTGACCCTAAAACCCAAAGATCAACACTTGCTGTTTACCTATTATCGATTTACCACTGTAGGTGATGAGTTATGCCAATTAATTCAGCCAAAAAGTGATAATGAATTTATCACTACGCTTCAAACCATATTAGCCAAGGACTTTATTGTTAGCGGTTAATATTTTTATAAAGGTGCGAATACTTAGCTTTATGTTCGCTAAATAAAAATTGGCGCAACATTTCACGCGACTCACCCTCGGCACTAATTTTTGCCGCCATGATCCCGTTCTCGGTCCTTACAGGTTCAAAGACCATATCAAGGTGCACACCATTAGGTAAAATAAGCTGGGTTAAATGTGGCATTTTGGCATTAAGTTCTTGCGGCACTTTAATCGTCATCCCTGAGCTAGACAAAGATAATACCTCAACATATTTCGCGGAGTCATTATCCATCACCTTGATGTTTTTGACATGTTCAAGCCGCCAGCTGCGTTCTCCACCGCGCATATCAATCACTTCAGGGACGCCCAACTGTGGCGAAAATTGTCCTAGGTCATCTTGTTTTAAGGTTAACGGAAACCACAACTGATAATAGCTTATCTCAGCGAGCAAGGTTAGTTTGGCATTCCCCAGAATATGAGCAAGTACTTGAGGTATTTCAGTCGCGACACTTAATGAATGTTTCGCTAATGAATTATCGGTACTGTCATCTTCCGGTGCAAAAACATCGCTAAAGTAAGCGAGTTCTTCATCAGATAAAGTAGACATAAGGTAACCTTATTTCAAACAAGAACACTTTTATTATACTAACACCTTAGTATTATAACGAACAAATTTTAAACAAAAATGTAACCTTTAACATGTAGCAAGCTAATTAATACCCAACAAAAACATTATAAATAATGTATTTATAGCTTGTCGCTAATATCAACACCACAAAAACCTTATAAATGATGTATTTCTAGCTTATTGCTAATATCAACACCAACAAAAAAGACGAACTGAGTTCGTCTTTCAAAATGCCACAAGATAATGATTAACGATCGTGCTCAGCTTCTATTTGCAGCGCTTTTTTAAATGACGTATGGCTCATTAATTGCTGATAATAGTTTGCAATATTTGGATATTTTTCAAACTCGCCATTTTGACCGACAATCTCTGCAATAAACGACATCATAATATCAGCACCACTGAGACTGTTGCCGACTAAATATGACTTACCATCTAGACGGTCATTAACATAACCGATAACTTTGGCGGTTTCAGCATCGGCATATCCACCAATAAACTGGGTTTCGGCTCCCTCCATTTTGACAAACATTTTCAACAATAATGGCAGTGCGGCTGAGCTTTCAGCAAAATGCATCCATTGTTGATAATCAATATAATCAGCCGTGCCTGGTGCTGGCATTAATCGATCCGCGGCATACGTTTGGATCAAGTAATCGGTTATCGCACCAGATTCGGCAATAGTATATCCGCTGGCTTCTAATACCGGAGACTTGCCTAACGGATGCACTTTTTTAAGCGATTCTGGTCCTAAAAATGTGCTTGCATCACGTTGGTAGGCGACTAAGTTATAGTCAACACCCAATTCTTCAAGTAACCAAATAATGCGTTTTGAACGTGATTTATTTAAGTGATGTAAGGTAATCATTTAGATGTTCTCTCTAGGGTAAAGGCGTTCGCAAAAGAAGTCATTACAGTCCACTTCAATGCCAATCCTGTGATAAAAAAAGAGACGCTAGATTGCTCTAGCGTCTCTTAACTATGAACAATATTACGCTAATAACGCTAACATTTTTTCTGCCACTAACTCTGACGACGCTGGGTTTTGACCCGTAATTAATTTACCGTCAACCACAGCATATGGATGCCAATCATCACCCTTAGAATAAGTAGCACCGTTTTGCTGCAGCATATCTTCAACTAAAAATGGCACAATATCGGTGAGTTGTACGGCTGCTTCTTCGCCATTGGTAAACCCAGTCACATTCTTACCTGCAACTAATGGGGTGCCGTCTGGCTTTTTAGGGTACTTAAGCGCAGCAGGTGCATGACATACCAAGCCTAAAAGCTTGTCGGTTTTGTAGCACTGCTCAATTAACGCAATCGAGTCTTTATCATTGGTTAAATCCCATAACGGACCATGACCACCAGGATAAAACACCGCGTCATACTCAGCTACGTCAATTGATGCCAATGTGTGCGTATTGGCTAATAACGCCTGTGCTGTAGCATCGGCAGTGAAACGACGGGTAGAATCAGTTTGAAAATCTTCTTTATCACTTGTCGGGTCTAATGGCGGTAAGCCACCTTTAGGTGACGTCAGCACAACCTCAACACCTTTGTCTGTAAATGCGTAGTATGGTGCCGCTAGCTCTTCTAACCAAAAACCGGTTTTCTCACCTGTGTCGCCTAATTTGTCGTGCGATGTTAATACCATTAATACTTTCATTGTTATTCCTTAAATAGAGTTTGTTTATCCGTAATCGGTTAGATTACAGAGGATTGTTTACTTTAATGACAACCTTGCCGAAGTTTTCGCCCTTTAGCAGCCCGATAAAGGCTGAGGTCATGTTTTCAAGACCATCGACAATTTGTTCACGATATTGAATTTTGCCTTGTGCCAACCATTGCCCCATATCATTGGCAAATTCTGGATAGCGGTCGCCGTAATCGTCAAAAATAATAAAACCTTGCATCTTAATACGCTTAACCAGCAAAGTGCCCATCAGTAATGACAAACGATCAGGGCCATCGGGTAACGAGGTCACATTGTACTGAGAAATTAATCCACACAATGGCACTCGAGCACCGGTATTTAATAACGGTAAAACCGCATCAAACACTTTACCGCCAACGTTTTCAAAATACACATCAATGCCGTTATCACAATGTTTTGCCAGTTGCTCAGCAAAATCAGCCGCTTTGTGGTCAATACATTCGTCAAAACCTAGCACTTCTTTGGCGTGACGACATTTTTCTGCGCCGCCGGCAATACCCACCACTCGACAACCTTTTAATTTACCAATTTGGCCAACCGTTGCACCAACAGGGCCAGTAGCGGCTGCCACTACAATGGTTTCACCCGTTTTAGGTGCACCAATGTCCAATAAGCCCATATAAGCGGTAAAGCCTGGCATGCCCATAATACCCAAGGCATAAGAAGGATGGCTTGGATTATCGCCCAACTTCATTAAGCCTTCGCCATTTGATACCAAGTAATCTTGCCAACCACCAAATGCAAGTACCCACTCACCCACTTTGTAATCTGGATGATTAGACACTTCAACTTGTGATACCGCCGCGCCCACCATAACATCGTCAATGGCGACGGGCTCCGCATATGATTTGCTATCATTCATGCGACCACGCATATAGGGATCAAGTGATAAATACACCGCGCGCAATAACACCTCACCTTCTGCCGGTCCAGGTTTGTTGACAGTTTCTAAGCGGAAGTTGTTGGCAATAGGCTCCCCTTGAGGACGGCTGGCGAGTACGATGCGACGATTTTGAGTGTTCATTTTGTGTCCTTTAAATAACATAAGCACCATAAAATGGTACTGAGAAGACAATATGACCTCGGTTGTTAAAAGCTATTTACAGCAGTAATACTGATATCTTGCAAACACTGCTACCATGAACAACCAAGGCCAAATAATACGTTTCTTTTACTTAAGTTGATCAGTCCAAATCTGATCAGTGACTTTGAGATCTAAATAACTGATATGAATAAAAATAAATCCCTATTACTCGAAAACCAGTTGTGTTTTGCTGTTTATTCAACGTCACTGGCCATCACGCAGCTGTATAAACCGTTACTTGACTCTATCGGACTAACCTACACCCAATATTTGGTGATGTTAGTCCTCTGGGAGCAAGATGGCTTAAGCTTAAAAACCTTAGCCGGTAAACTCGGTCAACAATCGGGTGCATTAACACCTGTGATCAAACGTCTCGAAACCGATGGGCTGCTGACACGCATTCGCGATAGTCAAGACGAACGGATGTTATCCATGCAATTAACCGAAAAAGGTCACCAACTTCAACCCCGAGCTGAGCAGATCCACAAATGTGTTATTGAACAATGCGGTATCGATACATCTGAACTCACCGAACTTAAACAACAATTGGACCAATTTAGAGCAAAACTCCCATCACATATTGAGCTCTAACGCACAAAATGACCAAAAACTTGCACTAAGTTTGCTTTGCACTTGCTATATGATAATCACGATAACCAATTGCGTGCAACTTAAATTAACAATTTTTAAGATCAATGAGCTATTTAATATGATTATTACATCGGATTGTCACATTAACTGATGGCCATGATACTCAATGTGATCCGCTGCGACGCACAACACATCAGTCATCAAGTACATACTATTACGCTATATTGACACTATTACGTCCGATATTTTTTGACGAATATAACGCCTTATCTGCCCGCTTAAAAAGCTCTAAAAATGTCTTATCTTGAGGATGTATTGTTGCTACACCAATGCTAATGGTTATTGGCGGTGCCAGCGGTTCATCATATTGTTGTTGAGCTTCCCTTAAGCGTTCTGCCAGTATATAAGCAGAATCAATATCAGTATCGGGTAATAAAATGGCAAATTCTTCGCCGCCAATTCGAGCCAATACATCGGCCTCGCGGATCTGGTCATGACATATATTGGCAACGCGCTTAATCACCTCATCACCCACTAAATGGCCATAAGTATCGTTGACCGCTTTAAACAAATCAATATCAATAATCATTAACGAAAAAGGTTGGAAATAGCGGCTAGCACGCAAAAACTCGTGTTCACAAAATGAGGTAAATGAGCGCCGATTGAATAAGCCGGTTAACGGATCAGTATTCGCCTGCAGCTCTAATTTTGAACGTAAATGATACTCAGCGGTGACATCGGTAGAAATACCAATGAGACCAATTAATATGCCTTTTTGATTATATAAGGGTTGCTTAACCTCGTGGTACACAATCAAAGAATCTTCGGTATCAACAATAATATCATCAGCTATTTTACTTTGTGAATTAAGCACTTTATTGTCATTATGATGTAAAATATCAGCGATATTGGCAGGGAAATAATCTCGTTCTGAAGTGCCTTTTAGTTTCTCAAGCGTGACGCCAAAATAATCGAGGGTGAGTTGATTGGCAAAAATATACTTATACTGGGTATCTTTGACATAAATATAGACATCGACTTGGTCTAAAATAAGTTCATAGGTATCTGATATCATCTTTCTAGCTTGATGCTGACGATATTGATTAAGATTCAAAAACAGCAACAAGGCAATCAATGATAATAAGATGAAAATCAATAATCCGATGGTTTCAATCGACACGAGCATTCCTTAGCTACTATCCACATCCATGTATGTCATTAATAGTGTTAACCACAAAAAGTAAATAACATCTATTAATAACGATATAGTCAATCATACTGTTTAAATAAGTATGAGAGCATCTGCAGTAAAAATCAAACCATTAAAGCCTTTTTATCAAGTTATTGAAAATAAACTAAAATGTATTAATTCCATTGTACTGTGATCGACAATATCGATAATCTCGCGACAACATATATTATCGATATTACTGATCGACTATGATTAATAACATAACTGCTTATAAATAACGCTGGCTTTCATCACAAAAGGCACCTCTAACAACGCCTCTATTTGCTCAACAGGGCTCACTGGCATCGACATACTATCGCTATAGTATCGCTATAGTATCGCTACAGTATCGCCATAGTTGCCCACTTCAAGCGTAACAAGCTATCGTCTACCCCATCGTTAATCCAAGCACCGCCAAGGCAATGGTGCTAATAGTATTTTTATTCATGGATACTCCCTTTTTTATTTTAATGGGCTAAATTTTTACACTGCCAAAATATCTGTTATGTTACAAGCAAGTAAAAGGTCATGTTACCTTTATAGCGATTTAAAAAATCGTCTAGTCATGAATAAGCGATTAAATAATAAGCCGCTAACTAACTAACAGTGAATTAACCCACAATGGAAATTGCAATTTTTGGCGCAGGTTCAACAGGATGTTATTTAGCAGGACAATTGTGCCTATCGGGTTTAAAAGTGACGTTAATTTGTCGCCCAGCAATTAAGCAAAAAATCATCGCCAATAACGGCATTACCTTGAGTGATTATCAAGGGTTTAATCAGACCGTGATGCCGCAAGCGTTAATCACTGACATTACTCAACAATCATCAATTAATGGCAAATTTGATGTGGTATTTGTTACCTTAAAATGCCATCAAGTCAGCACTATTGCCAATCAGTTAATGGCCATTACCCATGACCATAGCAGCATTATATTTATGCAAAATGGCTTCGGCAGTTTTGACAGCATTAAAGACTCGCTCGATCATTACGCCTTACTCCAAGGGATCACGCCGTTTAATGTACTGCAACTGCCTAATGGCGTGTTTCACAAAGGCACTGAAGGCGTATTTACCTTGCAAAAAAATCCTCATACTGTCGCGATTCAGTCGGCATTAATTTGCCAAGGATTTGGTTGCGACATAGCAGCAGACTTCACTCCGATGATTTACGGTAAATTATTATTAAATCTCAATAATGCCCTTAATGCTGTCACCAATTTGCCGATTAAACAGCAGTTAAGCCATTATAAAAATCGCCGCGTACTGGCTAAGGCAATGAAGGAGTGGCTAGCAGTATGCGAGGCAGCAGATATCCAATTACATCAATACACTAAGGTCAAGCCCACTTGGTTACCCACCATTTTATCACTGCCAAATTGGTTATTTAAGCTAGTTGCTAAACAGATGCTCGACATCGATCCCAAAGCGCGTTCCTCAATGTGGCAAGACATCCAAGCTAAACGTAAAACTGAAGTCGATTTCATCAATGGTGCAGTCGTCAGTATTGGGGAAATATATGGCGTAAAAACGCCAGTTAATCGGGCAATAGTAGAACACATTAAACAACTAGAACAACGACATTGACCAGAAGTTATATGCGATATCGTTGTCGAGGCAAATGTAATTCACTGTTATTTTTGCACCAAAAATACAACTGACGTAATCGCACCCTACAATCAAACGCGCACAAATAGTATGACCCAGGCTATCTCTGGATGAGTGTGATCATGGTGTAACTTAAATTGGCCTAAAACTTAACCCGATTAACGTATTGGAAAACAATCAAACATGAGCAACAGCAGTTTCTTTTTTGGCGAATGGCAAATTAATCCGCAAAGTAACAGTGTTCAGTCGGGTGATATCATTCGCAGTCTTGAACCCAAAGCCATGGATGTATTGCGTTTACTGTGCCAACACCAAGGGGAAGTGCTCACCGCTGATGATATTATTCACCACTGCTGGAACAGCATCGCCATTGGCGATAACCCGCTACACAAAGTCATTACCCAACTGCGCAAAGCCTTAGGCGACCAAGCATCAAACCCCAGTTACATTGAAACCATCCGCAAACGCGGTTACCGCACCCTTGCCAAGGTTGAGTTTCCCATTGGTCACCAAACAAGAATTACGACTGAGCCATGGCAAGGCCAATCACCCTTTCCCGGCTTACGCGCATTTGAACCGAACGATGCCGAGGTGTTTTTTGGTCGGGGTGAACAAGTCGATACCTTACTCAATCGTATTACAGCACAAATCAAATTCGGCCGCGCATTTTGCTTAGTACTTGGCCCAAGCGGCACAGGTAAATCGTCGTTAATTAATGCCGGTGTTATTCCTAACCTAAAAAGCGCCAGCGGCTTTAATGGTGTCGGCGTGCTCGATTATGCCAGCATAGATTTAGCCGATGTCACCCAAGATAGGCTGCTTATTGATATTGCCTGCGCCATGCTCGACTGGGAAGTTAACCACATTGCCGTTTTCAGCGAGTTAAGTGCACAAGATCTTGCCCGGCAGCTTGAACAAGATATGCCTAGCGTCATCGCCCAATGCCAACAGGCAATAACCGCGGCTAAACCAAGTTATCAATACAGCCAAGCGCAGTTTTGCTTGTTCGTTGACCGTTTAGAAGTGTTGTTATCATCGCCTATTTATAGCGAACAACAGCGCACAGATGCCTTAGATATTCTCGAGCGTTTAGCCACCTCAGGGGTTGTACTGGTGCTCAGTGCTTGCCGCAACGACTTTTACCCCCAAGTGGTCAGTCATCCAAGCTTAATGGCAGGCAAAGCCAATGGCTCACATTTCGATTTATCTGCGCCAACCCGAACCGAATTGATGCAAATGATCCGCTTGCCGGCCAATGCCGCTAACCTCACCTGGTCAGTAGACCCTAATACCGCCATGCCATTGGACGAAATGCTCTGCAGCGACGCCGCCTCAAACCCCGATGCCCTGCCCATGTTGCAATACACTTTAGAAGCCCTGTACCTCAAGCGCGATGAAAATGACCAGCTATTAGTCTCGGTTTATCACTCACTAGGCGGTTTAGAAGGCGCTATCGGTAAAAATGCTGAACAAGTGCTCGCCAATCTTAGCGACGCTGAACGCGGCGCATTACCTAAAGTGTTATCCATGTTAGTGACCTTATCCGAAGATGAAAAATCGGTCACCAGCCGCGCGGCAAGTTTGGAAAGGCTCAATAGCGAAGCGGAACGAAATCTGGTTAACGCCATGGTCAACAAGCGCTTATTTGTGTCACATCTGCAATACGACCAAGCCTGTTTTAGTATTGCCCATGAAGCATTGCTAAGACGTTGGCCCCGTGCGACTCAGTGGATAACCCAGCACAGCGACAGCTTAGCCATTAAAAGCCGCTTACAGCATCAGTCACAGCGCTGGCTAAATGAGTCAAAAAGCACCGCCTATTTACTCACCGAAGGTAAGCCCTTAATAGAGGCACAAAGCTTAGTCGCCAATCCGTTATTTACCTTAGAGCCACACGAAGCCGCCCTGATCCAAGCGTCAACCAAACAGGCCAATGCTGGCCGGTGGCGTCGCCGCGTTACCATGCTGACCCTGGTTACCTTAACGATTATTGCTATCGCCATGAGCGCACGCAGTATTAAAGCCGAAAACCAAGCCCAGCAAAAACGCCTTGCGGCAGAAAACTTACTTGGTTTTATGGTGGGCGAATTCGCCGATAAAATGCGCGGCATTGGCCGCATGGACTTGCTCGATGGGATCAGTAGCAAGGCGCTGGAATATTTCAGCGACTTTTCTGCCGACGATGTCAGCACGTTAAGCTTTGAAGCCCAGTTTCAACACAGCCAAACCTTAGAGGCCATGGGCGAAGTGGCCTATTCGCGCGGCAATACCGACGAAGCCCACAGCGCATTAATCGCCGCCCGTGAACGCATGCTGCCGTTACTTGAAATACAACCCAAAAACCTCAGTTTACTTAAAACCTTAGGCGCCAATGCCTTTTGGCTCGGCCAGCTTGAGTACGATCAAAGTGATTGGGCTGCGACGCAGCCTTGGTTCGAGCAGTATTTAACCTACAGCCAAGCCATGTATCAATACGCGCCAGAGGACAACGATGCGGTCATGGAATTGTCTTATGCCCACAACTCCTTAGGCTCGATTTACATGAAGCAGCAACACTTTGCTGCCGCCCGAGAGGCATTTGAGCAATCATTGCTGTTAAAACTAAACATATGGTTTAAAGATCAAACCAATAGCCAGTTAATCGCCGATATTGCTAATGCACGCTCGTGGCTTGCCAGCGCCGCCACCGCCCAAGGTGACATTACCGCGGCAATACAAATACATCAACAAATTCAACAACATTTGGCCAATCAAGCATTAGTAAAACAGCCCTATTTACTTGAACGGCTATCCAGTAGCTACCAACAACTGGCGATTTTGTTAAGTTATCAAGGCCAGCGCCAACAAGCCTTTATCAAAGCACAACTTAGTTTAGTAGCGATGACTAGCGCCCTTAAACAAGACCCGAAAAATGATATTTGGAAGACCCAACAATATTACGCTTACCTTGATATGTTGACATTTAGCCCTGACCCAATTGAACAGGGCACTGAATATAGTATTGAATCTTTAGCAATTATACTTGCTACAGATATGACCTTAGTAACATCAACTAAGAAAAATGACCTATGGGCTAAATATCAGCTGGCTGCGGCAAATTATTTAGCGTCACAAGGACTGCTTTCAGAAAGCCTTGTTTATGCGCGCCAAGCTATTGTGTCTTTTAGCCAATTAACCACGGAATTTAACCAAAACACTTCCTATTCAGCAGGTTTAGCTCAAAGCAACATGCTTGCGGCAACATTGCTGACATCCTTAGGTCAGGCCAAAGAGGTAGACATACTGTGTGAACAAGCTAAAAATCAATTGGCACCTATTATCGATCACAATAACGATCCACAATTTACCATTCCTTATGCTAAAGCCCTCGACTGCCTCAAAGAGCTTAAGCAACACCCAGATATAGTTCAACTGCTAGAGAATTCGGCCATAACCGATTTTAGGTTTAGCCCTAAACCCTAAACCCTAAACCCTAAACAAAAAGTATGGAGAATATAATGTCAAATACTCAAGGCCAAGCAACGTTTTTTAACCTCACCGTCACCCTCGACAATGATGTGCCAATATTTACTTACACCAACCTAGATGGCACCGCAGTATGTGGCAATGTGGTCATTAACCAATACAGCACCATCTCTTACCGGCTAATTGACAAAACAGGTAAGGGGCTTAAATTTGTTGGCGCGGCCTTTACCACCCCGTTTGATAAAATTATCGATGCCATCACCATCAGCAGCGATGGCAGCTTAATTCAATTAACTGATTTAGATGAAACACCAGGCAATACCGGCTTTCAATTTGTGCTATCAAACAGCAGCAATACCTTACTGGTACTCAGTCCAGATCCTGAAATTATCAATCACCCAAACTAGATATTAAATACATTAAACATTAAAGCTCAGGCTTGCCCTGAGCTTTTTATCTTGTTCAACCTAGCTAAACCAGCAATAGCTAAACCAATCCATAGCCTAACCATGGCTAAAACGGCGTGTGTTATTCATTAACACACTGTGTTTTTTAAAAGTTAACTTATTATATTTAAAAGGAATTAGTATGAAATGTTCTATCTCTTTGGTGTTTGCCGCCATATTGTGTGCCGCTCCGATTATCAGCCAAGCGGCAACCCAACAAGAGATTGATTTAGCACTGGCACCGATCAAAAATAGTGCAGAACGGCAAGTGCTATTAAGCGATATGTCAGCGTTAGATGCCCTCGAAGATACCTTGCTCAACTAAACTAAACTAACTAACTAAACTAACTACACTAACTACACTAACTACACTAACTACACTACACTACAGTTCAGTTCAGTACAGTACTGTCTATGTTGTTCAACAAAACGCCCCCCATAGAATGCTTATCCTGATATAAAATATATCGCCGCTCGACAATCTTTAGCCTTATAAAAACCAATCACCTCTCACTATCAAGCCGCTAGTATCAAGCAACTAATATCAAGCCATTAGTATCAAGCCGCTAGCATCAAGCAACTAATATCAAGCCATTAGTATCAAGCCATTAGTATCAAGCCATTAGTATCAAGCCGCTAGTATCAAGCCGCTAATATCAAGCAACTAATATCAAGCCATTAGTATCAAGCCGCTAGTATCAAGCCGCTAGTATCAAGCCATTAGTATCAAGCCGCTAGTATGCCCCTATACAAGGTTTTTTTACTCAGTCATGTCTCTATTTTGGATCAACTCACACCTGCAGATCGCTGTAACACTCAAGCGCTAACCAATAACATTTAGCCAATAGCAATACTTTTACTCAATAAACATCAATTTGCAATCCATTTAAATACATTCAAATCAACAAGTTAAAACCAGAAGGTTACCGAAAGGTAAAAAGGCATTATTCCTAATAGAGTATTTGACATCAGCACCGAGTCGACAGTCGAAACACACAAAGGAATGCACCATGTTTAACCATGACAAATTAACTGAACTCAATGACACCATTTCCCGAGTGACTAAATTAACAGACTCGTTTGCTAAATATCCTGGCATAGTCAAAAAGCAGATTTCAAATAACCTTATGACTCGCGAAAACGTTATGTATAAAAACATGGTGACTGCACAACAACATGGTCAAATCACCACCGCAGAAAACCTACAAATCACCACTTTGCTCAATGTGATAAGTGCGATATCAGAAGCGATTTTTGTGATTAATTCTGCTGGTGTGATTGAGATGATAAATCCATTGGCGGCTAAATTATTTGGTGCACATAATGAGATGTTAATTGGCCAAACTTGGACCGATTATTTACAAAGCCCGTTTAAAGATGAATATCAATCGTTATTTGATGTTTGGAATAAGGCAAATGCAAGCAATAAACAAACCGCGCCGTTTAATCACGGTCCAAAAGAAATTATCATTAATCGCGGTGACAGCACCTTACTCGAAGCCGACTTGTCATTGTCATGCTTACCCTCAATGCAAATGGGATCTGAACCATTATTCATCGGTATCATGCATAACTTAACCAACCATAAAGCTGAGTACCATAAACTGCGCCACTTGGCTCACACAGATAAATTAACTGGCCTTGCAAACCGTCACGCCTTTGATGATGCCCTGCAAACCAACTGGAATGACAGTATTAACCACGACCAACCCTTGTGTTTAATCATTATCGATGTCGATTATTTTAAAATATTTAACGACCAATTTGGTCATGTGAATGGCGATAAATGTTTGCAAAAAATTGCCAAGGTGCTTTTGGATGCATTGCCATCAAGCAATGCCATGGCAGCCCGCTATGGTGGCGAAGAGTTTGTGGTCATTTTACCCAACAGCAACCCATTAACAGCTGAATATATTGCTCAAAAAATTCAGCGAAGTATTAATCAATTAACCTTTACCGACTTGGGGTTGCCTGCGCAAACTAAAATCAGTGTCAGCCAAGGTATTGCCTGTGAACGCGGCGGTCAATATCGCACCCCAACAGCCCTAGTATGCGCAGCAGATACCGCACTTTACCGCGCAAAATCAAGCGGGCGTAATCGAATCAATATCAGTGGCTAACCGTTAACGACTAACAATTAGCCATTAGCGAATAGCCATTGGCAGATAAATCCGCCTACTGGTTCAAATACTTGCTTTAGCACAGGTTTGATAAGCTGCAATACCACTGTTTGCATTGGCTTGCAGGGCAAGTTGATACTCGATAGCTGTGGCAAAATGTGCATCCCAATGCTGCAATTTGGGCAACATAAGTTGATGCCACAATGGTGGAATAAGCGTAAGGACAAAAGTACTCAGATACCCGCCAATCATTTGCGGTGCGTGCGGATACGGTGACAATTGATGATAAGGTAATTGGCCTTGGGCGTGATGATGCGAATGGCGAGTTAAATTAAACATCGCCCACGAACTCACCCGTTTATTGGTATTCCAAGAATGGTGTGGTTGTACTGGCGAGTTGACCGCTCGAACTAAGCCATAATGCTCCATGTAATTGACTATTTCTAAGGTCGCTTTAGCCCACAACGCCATTAGTACAAAAAAACTTACCCCCTGCCAACCCGCTAGCCAAAACACCCACCCCATAATCACTAAGCTCATGGCATATCCTCTTAAGGCTTTGTTGTGCCAACTCAATAGCGCAAGCTGTTTACGCATAAGCCTTTGTAGCTCAATGTGCCAGGCACTTATATTGCCTTTAATGGTCGAAATAACAATGTGCGCATACACATTCCGGCCACGGGGCGCAGTCGCAGGATCGTCCAAGGTACTAACATACTTGTGATGCCCATACACATGCTCAATGGCAAAGTTAGCATCAAAGCTAAAGGCCAATAACCAGCGGCCAATCAATAATGACACCGGCTGCCAAGTTCGGTGGCTTAACTCATGGCCGGTAATTGTTGCCATTACACCAACCACTAAGCCTAAATAAATCACCATTACCCCATACTGGATCAGGCTGGTATTTTCTCGCGCCAATAACACATCATAACCACTGATACGGGTGATCAAAGCGCCATATTGACCGATATCCTGGCTGGCAAACTGCCAACTGCTAACAAACACCAACATCACGGTTAAGGGCAGCGCCAACCATAATTGCCACGTCAGCAAGGCCGGAAACTGATAGCTCGGCGTGTGTACATCATCACCAAATAAAATATCGCCACCTAAATACACCGCCACCCATATAGCAAAACCTATACTGATGTATGACTCACCCAAGGTAATACTGGCAATGGCAATCAGCGCCATAAGGTGAAACGACATAAACTTAAGATATTTAAACATCACAGTGTCCTACTCTTGCGGCTCATCAGCCAGCTGACGCTGACGAAAATTCAGTTTAATACTGACATTAGACCTTGGCACACTTTGGCACGCCAAAATCATTCCTTGAGCTATCGCCTTGGCTGATAACACGTAAGCACTGTCGGTTAACTGTTTAACCTCACCAGACACTAACTGGCACCGACAAGCGCCACAGCTGCCCACCTGACAATGGTGAGGAAAGCGAATGTTGGCCGCCAGTGCAGACGTTAAAATGGTTTGCTTTACGCTGACTCGCTCAATCACTTTCTGGTCATTAATCGTTAGGGTCACAGGTTTGGCCGTAAACATTGACAACATAAGCCGTCCTTTAAGGTTAAAGGTTAACTTTACGCCAGCATCCAAGATAGAAAAGAGGGGGAGATGGACATAAAGGGGTCATTAATAGACAAATGCAACAAAATCCGTTACAACTAAGTTAAATCCATTGATAAGAATGTTATGCAGCCACTGCCAATTTTTTACTTAAACCAAGTTTATCAACAACTAAGCCTGTGGGAATGTAATGTTAACATTTGGCTGAGGCATAACGGCATCACACTTGAGCAATTACAAGACCCGTACTATCAAGTGAGTTTTGATGATTATCAACGGCTAATAAACTCTGCAATCAATCTTTCGGCCAGACCAGACCTAGGTTTACATGTCGGCAATCGAATAAGCATTAACACTCATGGCATGATGGGTTTTGCCATGCTTAACAGCAGCACGCTTAAACAAGCCATTGATACATTGAAGCAGTTTATTAACACCCGCACGCCGCTGGTTAGGGTAAATATCCACGAAACGGCCGACACCATGGTCATAACATTCCAAGAAGTACAACCACTAGGCGTAATACAACAACCGTTTATGGATGCACTCTTGGTGACTATTGCTAAGTTGCTGCAACAACTCAGTCCGCACTCTCCGGCGTTATGTCAGATTAATCTGAGCTTCCCTGCGCCAACTTATTGGCAGCAATATTCGGCATTAACTAAGGTGCCAGTTCATTTTAACCAAGCTAGCACCCAGTTTATATTAACCCAAACATTGTTAACCCAACGCCTTGAGATGGCCGATCCCAGCTCATTTATGCAAGCCAGACAATGGTGCATTAACGAACTCGATCTACTTAACGGACAGCAGAGTTTGAGTGATAAGCTGTATCAGTATTTATTGCCAAGCCCGATGCCATTACCCAGTTTGAGTGACACCGCAGCGCATTTTCACATGACACCACGCACCCTGCATCGCCATTTAGCTCAACAGCAAAGTAGCTATAAAACTATTGTGGCGTCGGTGAACCATCACATTGCTAAGCATTATTTATCGCAATCTCAAGGCAGCATTAAACAACTGGCATATCAATTAGGTTATGTGGATGTGACTAATTTTCGGCGGGCATTTAAGCGCTGGCAAGGCATGACCCCAAGTGAATACCGCCAGCAGCAAAAGACAGGATCCGAAATATGAGTTTTTAAGATGAGTATCTAATGTGAGTATCTAATATGGGTCGCGAATGTGAGTTTCTAATATGGGTCGCGAGTGTGAGCATCTAATATGAGTCGCGAATATGGGTCGCGAGTGTGAATATCTAATATGGGTTGCGAGTGTGAGTATCTAATGTAGGTCACGAATGTGAGTATGCCATAAACGTAAAAAAGCAAACTGCGTTAACCTTAAACCCATGCTAAACATCATCAAGACAAGCGCCAAGGGTCGTCGTATTCCGCTAATAATCAATCTGTCATGGGCGGTCATTTTTGTTCGCTAAGCAAGCTTAGCGAACCTCAGATCACCATAATAAACGCGTATTAAACTGCTTTGTGGCTAAACAAGCTTAGTCTAAAAAGCTGTTATCTTGAGCCAGCATGACTTGATACAGAGGTTGAAAATTACCCCAAGTGACTAAGTCAGACCCATTAAATTGACGGGTTTTTGTGGCAATATCATGGCCAATCAACTTAAGTTCACCTGCCGCTTGTGCCAGTAATTGGCTATGACAACAACTGTCTAGCATAACAAAGTTGGCCGTGGCCGCATCAACTGACTTCCCTACGGTCAATAAGCCATGATTTTGTAAAATCACCGCCGCATGGCCTTGCAGCGCCTCAGCAATCATGTCGCCTTCAGACACCTCGGCAACCACACCGGTAAAGGTATCAAACACACTGTGGTTGTCATAAAACATGCAAGCATCTTGTGAAATCGGTTTCAGTAACTCACCTAATGCCGAAAACGCACGACCATAAGTGGTATGGGCATGGGCTACCGCATTCACGTCTGGGCGCGCATGATGAATACGTGAATGAATCGCAAACGCGGCATTATTAATCGGGTGCTTACCTTCCAAAATTTGACCTTTATGGTTAACACGCACTAAGTCTGATGCCCTAATTTTAGAAAAATGCACCGCCAAAGGGTTTACCCAAAATGAATCGGGATCAATACAATCACGCAAGGTAATGTGGCCCGCCAAACCTTCATCGAATCGATAATGGGCAAACACTCTAAATGCAGCGGCTAGGCGCTGTTTTTCAAATTGTTGTTGCTGTTGTTTACTGTCAAATTTTGGCGGTAACGGCATCGGATACTTATCGGTACCAATGGTCATTTTTTTAATTTGTTGGGCTTGTTGTGCTTCGTGTTCGTCGTGTGAAATGGTCATCTTGAGTCTGCTTATATTGGTTTAGTTTGACTTTAATTTAACCAAGCCTAAAATAAATTCAAATGATACTAACTTATAGATAACTATTAATATGCTGCATAATAAGATTGATTTGAATCTATTTCTGGTCATGGTCACGGTTTATCAGCAAGGGAGTATTACTGCCGCAGCCACTAAGTTGCACTTAACCCAACCTGCGGTGAGCCATGCTATCGCCCGCTTACGCAGCAAATTTAACGACCCATTATTTGTCCGTCATGGCCGTAAAATGGTGCCAACAGCCTTGTGCCAAAAAATCATTCCCGATGTGCTGCAAGCGATTAATTTACTTAATAACACCGTCAGCCAACCTGCCACATTTGATATTCAGCAGCATAAACGGGAAATAAAACTCGGTTTAAGAGATATTTTAGAGTCGATGTTTTTCCCAATATTGGTGCCTGACTTACTTAAAAACACCCCTAACCTCACCATAAACAGTCGTCAAATTAAGCGGACAGAACTTGAACCCTCATTGGCTCAGCAGAGCTTAGATATTGTTATCGACGTGCTGATGCCAACCCATAAAGACATACGCAGTAGCTTAATTTGTCATGAAGGTTTTTCGCTTATTTGCCGCAAAGATCACCCCATACTGCAACAGCTAACCCTGGAACATTACGGTAAAGCGTCACATGCGTTAGTCAGCTTAAAAGACTTTACCATCGACACCGTCGACATGGCATTAGCCACCCAAGGGATCACCCGCAATATTGCCTTGCGCTGCGAGCACTACTTTGCCTCCATTAACGTTGTTAGCCAGTCAGACATGATAATGACCATGCCCAACAGCTATGCCATGTTGCTGCAACAATCTATGCCTATTGTGGTGTCACCCTTGCCATTTGACGTACCCAATTTAGCCGTACACATGTATTGGCATAAACAAGCTGAAGAAGATCCAGTAAACCAATGGATAAGAACTAAACTGCTTAATATCTCAGCGCAGTTGTTCTAGTGGTCTTTAAAATAACAAATAGAATAACAATAAAAATAATCACCCATAAAACAATCACCCATAAAAACCCTTTTTTAATCTAGCTCCGTTTACACACATAACAGACCAAGATTAGCGGTTTAAAAAATAGCATAAAGCGAACTATTAGCGGAGTCATCAATGAACAGACCATTACTTATTAGTATCCTCTCGGGCGTATTATTCACCTTAACCGCAGCCAGCAGTTTATCGACACTGCAAGCGGCTGAGTTAAGTTTCGCCCATATTGAAACAGAAGGAACCAGCACCATAGAAGCCCCGGCAGACATGGCCATCATCAATGTCCAAGTATCAATAGAAGCGGATAGTGCCAAAGCGGCTAAAGACAAAGCCGACGATGCCGTCAGCCAATTTATGCAGCGTTTACTCAACGCGGGTATCGACAAAAAGCACATTCAAAGTGCTAATTTACAGCTCAATCCACAATACAGTTATGTGCAAAATGAACCACGAAAATTGACCGGCTATAGCGCAAATCGTCAAATGACGGTAACCGTAATGGACCTCAACAGCTTAAATGAATTACTCGATAGCGCTTTGGTTGAAGGGATTAATAACGTTAATAATATCGAGCTGAAATCCAGCCAAGAAGCACAAATCATTGCCCAAGCTCGCCAAGCCGCCATTAACGATGCCAAGCAAAAAGCCCAATCGCTCGCCAAAGGCTTTGGCGAACAAATCGCTGGCGTATGGGAAGTAAGGTACTTTCCGCAGCAATCACATCAACCTGAAATGTACCGTGCCAGCATGAAAATGAATGCTGATGTGGCGCAAACCTATCAACAAGGTCAAGTGACGATTAGCGACAGAATCGAAGTGGTATTTAGACTCAAATAGTCATACTGCCGGAAGTCGCTAAAGGCAATGTGCCAGAGCTTATCGCTACGCTGGCACATTAGCTTGCAGCCAAGCAACAAAACCAATGGTGATAAGCATCCGTTAGGGTAACTGAACGAGTCTACTCTTTAAAACAGAGCAGCTTGGTGGATTAACACAGTATATTTCACCTCAGATCGGATAATAAACAGTTATCAAACAGCCCTTTGTACGGCTAACTTCATTATATTTATTGGCAATAGGATCGTCCAGAATCATAAACAATGGCAATAAACATTCACTTTTATCTGTAAAAATAACAAGCTCAAACAAGTAATAACCTTATATTTATTAAGGTTTTATTATAAAAATTTCATTTAATTGCCACAAAAATGATCTGAGTCACATATGGATCTCGCTCCTCAAACTAAACTTAATGAATTGAATGTGACTGTGGATGCGAGAAAAAGGTTAGCAAGATTAATCTGCATTACTGACATAAAAACCACTATAGGCATACTCCATTTACGCTGTTGTACCCTAATGATGTCCTACTCGTCGCATCCTCAAAGGCATTAAGACTTAGCCAGTGACTCCGAAAAATTAAAAGGCCTTGCAATGATTGATATCACTATCGACGGCACAACGCTATCGCTTCCCCAGACAAACAACTTGTTAAAGGCAGCCATTGACGCCGGTATTAATATACCTAGCTTATGTGACTTCTCCCACAATCAAGAGAAGCAGCACTGTAATTTATGCCAAGTACAAATAAAAAACCATGATGGCAGTTTACGGTGTGTTCGTGCCTGTGAGACACCGCTGGAAGCCGGCTTAGATGTGATTACCAAGTCGAGCTATTTAAGCAAAATTCGTCAACAGGCACTCAAAGATATTCTTAGCGATCATTTTGCTGATTGTGAAGCCCCTTGCCAAACCGCCTGTCCAGCCGGCGTTGACGTGCAGTCGTATCTGTATCATATCGGCAGAGGCGATCATAAAGAAGCTGTCAAGGTCATTAAAAAAACCTTGCCTTTGCCACTGTCCATTGGTCGTGTTTGTCCGGCATTTTGTGAAGCAGAATGCCGTCGTGGACTGGTTGACGAACCGGTGGCTATTCGCCAACTCAAACGTCATGCAGCCGATCTGGATTTACATGATTTGGAATCTTATGTTCCGCCAAAAGCACCGGCTACCAATAAACGCATTGCGATTATCGGCAGTGGCCCTGCGGGATTAACCGCGGGTTATTATCTGTCTAATAATGGTCACGATGTGACCATTATGGAATCTGCACCTAAAGCTGGGGGCTGGTTACGTTATGGCATCCCAGAGTATCGCTTACCTAAAGATATTCTTGATAAAGAAATTGAACTGCTCACCCGTAACGGACTTAAGATCCAAACCGGAGTGGCACTGGGTCGTGATACCAATTTAACCGAATTAGTGGCCAATTATGATGCAGTTTGCCTTGCTATTGGGGCACAAAAAGCCGTACCAATGAACTACCCTGGCAGTGATTTAAAGGGCTGTTATTTAGGTGTAGATTATTTGCGCGATTATTGCACCGACAAAAAACTTATCACAGGTAAAAAAGTAGCCGTGATCGGTGGCGGTAACACGGCTATCGATTGCGCCCGCACCGCGGTCCGAGATGGCGCTGATGTGAGCTTAATCTATCGTCGTAGCCGTGATGAAATGCCAGCAGAACCCTATGAAATACATGAAGCCGAAGTGGAAGGGGTTAAGTTTCATTTTCTCACCAATCCAATTGAAAACCACAGTGATAGCCAAGGCCAAGTGAAATCAGTCACGTTTGCTAAAATGGCGCTGGGTGAACCCGATGCTTCGGGCCGACGCTCTCCCAAGGCTACAGGCGAAACGTTTGAGGAAGCGTTTGATACCGTCATTCCCGCGGTATCTCAAAAAGTGGATTTAGCCTTTTTAGACCAGCCAGAAAATCAGATAGACAGTGGTCACATTGCCTTGACTCGCTGGCATACTTTCCTTGGCTGCGAACAGACCATGTCTGCCGGGGTGGAAAAGTTATTTGTTATCGGTGATTCACGCACCGGCCCCTCGACCGCTGTGGCTGCGGTTGCCGATGGCCGAAAAGCCGCTGAGGCCATTGAGGGATTATTAACTGAAGGGTTAACTTGCCATTTAGAACCCGCAGCGTTTAACTCGATAAAAGCCAAGAAAACGTCTTCATTGTCTGCTGAATTATACCCTGACACGGCCAAACGGCCACGCTTGAAAATGCCAGAATTAAACCAGTTAAATCGAGCGCTTAACTTTGCCGAAGTCGAGCTAGGATTCATTCCAGATGCCGCAATGAAAGAAGCCATGCGCTGTTTAGAATGTGCTTGCCAAGCCAATACAGATTGTCAGTTACGCGACTATGCCACCGAATATAAAGTAGACGGTAAAGCACTTGATCAGAGTCAGGCACGTAAATTTAAAGTCGATAACAGTGCGCCTTTTATTACCTTTGATGCCAATCGTTGCATCAGTTGCGCCGCTTGTGTTGAAGCCTGCCATCAACAAAGTGGTCATAACGTTATCAGCTTTGAACCCAATAGTTATCAAGCACTGCCAAATGCGACCGCCGCCATTAGCCGCAATGCCCCTCGTGTCGGCTTCACGGCTTCAATGAGTGACAGCGATTGTGTTCAATGTGGTAACTGTGTTCAAGTCTGTCCAACTGGCGCCTTGGTTGATGCCAGAGATAAAACTCAAGGCCGTGATATAGCGTTAACCAAAACCTCAACGGTGTGCACCTATTGTGGTGTCGGTTGCCGTGTTGAACTGCATGTTGACCAAAGCAAGAATCACGTTATGCGGGTAACCGGTGACAGTCATTCGCTGGTAAATGAAGGCATGTTGTGTGTAAAGGGCCGCTCTGGCTTTGACTTTTTGAACAGTCCTAAACGCCTCACTACGCCATTAATTCGCAAAAATGGTCAGCTCCAACCAGCCAGTTGGGCTGAAGCCTTAGGCTATATAGCAGAGCAACTTCAACCGATTAAAGATGCTGCGGGCCCAAGCAAGTTCGCCGCATTGTCATCGGCTAAATGCACCAATGAAGAAAACTATTTAATGCAAAAGTTCACCCGTAGCATTATGGGTACCAATAGCATAGATCACTGCGCTAGACTGTGTCATTCATCGTCGGTTGCAGGCTTATCCGATACCATTGGCGGCGGGGCCATGACCAATGATATTCCCAGTATTAAAGATTCAGATGTCATTTTTATCATCGGCTCCGATACGACCACTGCCCACCCGATTATCGCCTCGCATATCAAAAGAGCAGTCAATCAACATGGCGCGCGCTTAATCGTCGCGGACCCAAAGAAAACCACTATCGCAGACAGTGCCAATTTATATGTATCACATAAACCTGGCACAGATGTGATGCTACTCAATGCCATCATGCAACAAATTATCATCCATGATTGGCAAGACATGGAATACATCAACAAGCGTATTGAAGACTATCAATTGCTAAAGCAAGAAGTGATGAAGCCTGATTATAATTTAGTCAATGCGGCGTTAATCACTGGGGTGAGCGCCGAAGACATTGCCGCCATGGCAAAAATGATCGGCACCGCTAACAAAACCGCCTTGTATTATGCAATGGGAATTACCCAACATACTTCAGGTTATGACAATGTCGTGTCCACTTCTAACTTACAGTTACTGTGCGGCAACATCGGCGTAAGCGGCGCGGGACTGAATCCATTGCGCGGCCAAAGCAATGTTCAAGGCGCTTGTGATATGGGGGCGTTACCCGACTTTTATCCCGGTTACCAGAAAAACAATAATCCCGTCAATAACGCTAAATTTGCCAACGCATGGGGAAATACTTCGCTGCCGTCAGAACCAGGACTGGCGGCGACTGAAATCATGCAGGCTATTGTTAAAGGCAAACTAGATGCACTTTATGTATTGGGTGAAAATCCGGTACTAAGCGATCCGGATCAAGCCCATGTGATAGCAGCACTGTCAAAAATCAACTTTATGATTGTGCAAGATATCTTTTTAACCGAAACCGCCCAGATGGCCCATGTGGTATTACCCGCAACCGCCTTTGCGGAAAAAGATGGCCATTTCACTAACACCGAACGTCGAGTACAACAGTTACGCGTGGCATTAACGCCACCGGGTGAGGCGATTGTAGACTGGAAAATTATCCAAATGATTGCCAACACCCTGGGTGCCGATTGGCACTACCACAGCACAAAAGATATTTGGCAAGAAATTAACCAGCTCACGCCACAATATCAGGGCCTGACTTGGCAACGACTTGAACACAAGGTAGATGGTTTACAGTGGCCATGTTTTGATGAAAACCATCCTGGCACACCGATTTTGCATACCGAGACGTTTTTGCGCGGCAAAGGTAGAATGATCCCGGTGAGTTATCGTCTGCCCGCCGAAATGCCAGATAGCGAGTATCCATTAATCCTGTCAACAGGTCGCTTGCTGGAGCAATTCCATACCGGCACCATGACACGCAAAACACCTGAACTCGATATTAAAGGTTCACCCAGAGTGATGATTTCTGTTTATGATGCAGAGCAGTTAGGCGTGGGTAACGGTGATATGTTAAAACTCAGTACCCGCCGAGGTGAAATAGAAATAGCCGCCTTTGTGACTAAACGAGCCCAAGTAGGGGTATTATTTTTACCCTTCCACTTTGCCGAAGCCGCAGCCAATAAACTGACCATCAATGCATTGGATCCTATCGCTAAGATCCCCGAGTTTAAAGTGTGTGCCGTTAAAGCTGAAAAGTCACTGCAACCAAGCACTATGGTCTAGGTCTAACCGCACGTGTCTTAGCAAGTGCCTAGAACGCTACGCTGCTAGGACGCTTCGCGGCTAGAGTCTATAAAATCTTAGCAAGTGCCTAGGACGCTTCGCGGCTAGAGGCTATAAAATCTTAGCAAGTGCCTAGAACGCTGCGCTACTAGGACGCTTCGCGGCTAGAGGCTATAAAATCTTAGCAAGTGCCTAGAGCGCTACGCTGCTAGGACGCTTCGCGGCTAGAGGCTATAAAATCTTAGCAGCGAAGCTGTCCCTAGCAGCGAAGCGATACTAGCAGTGACGAAGTCACGCCCTAGCAGCGAAGCGACCCTAGCAGTGACGAAGTCACGCCCTAGCAGCGAAGCGACCCTAGCAGTGACGAAGTCACGCCCTAGCAGCGAAGCGATACTAGCAGTGACGAAGTCACGCCCTAGCAGCGAAGCGATACTAGCAGTGACGAAGTCACGCCCTAGCAGCGAAGCGACCCTAGCAGGACGCCAACGAAGTCATGATTGCTTAGCGCAACAATAACAATGGAATATGACTTTTACTGATCATCCGTGTCGTGTTGCTGCCTACAAAAAATTCACGAATACGTGAATGACCATAAGCACCCATGACCATTAAATCAATTTGGTTTGCTAGTTGGTAAGCTTCAAGGGCGATTTGCACCTCTCCCTGACAAACCGCTGTTGTCACCTCAAAACCTGCCTCGGTAAGAGATTCTGCAACCAAGGTCAATTCGGTCATTGCTTGAGATTGATGGTCAGATGCCATCACCAAATGGCATTCGAGCCCTTCAAGTAGTGGACTGCTTACCACTCGATTAAGGACTGTTTTAGAGGTCTCACTACCATCGTAGGCAATCATAAAACGTGTTGGTATTTGAAACTCAGCCATGACAACTAAAATAGGCTGTTTAAGAGTTCGAATAACACTTTCTAAATGAGTTCCAATCGCCTGCGCCTGATCTTGATGTTGCTCTCCTTGACGCCCGATAACCACGAGTCTGGCATCGGATTCTTGCTCTAGCAGCGTTTCAACCAAATCCCCATGCCGCTGTAGCGTTTCAACCACAACTAAAGGTTGTGCGTCAATAATGCGCGTTTTGGCATCTTGAAGCATATATTTGCCTTGTTCGAGTGCAAGCTTGCTCATGCGCCCTTCAAGTTCAACCATTTCAGCAAGTAGATGTTCTCGGCTACCAAGGCCAATATTTCCCGACAGGTTTAACTCTGTAGGATAGCCCGATTTATCCAATACATGTAGTAAGGTTACTGGGGCATCTAACTGCATGGCCGCCCATCCACTGGCATCGGATACGGCGAGTGTGGCTTTTGAACCATCGATACAGGCAATCACATTTGTCATCATTATTATCCTTTTATGCTGTTGCTATGGGCTTAGTGACCAGACATTATGTTTTCAACGTCTTCAGGCTTATCATGCACACCAAATTTATCCACAATGGTCGCACTTGCTTCGTTAAGACCAATCAATTCAACTTCAGTCCCCTCTCGGCGGAATTTAATCACCACCTTATCGAGTGCCGATACGGCAGTAATATCCCAAAAATGTGCTTGAGATAAATCAATGGTGACCTTATCGACCACTTCTCTGAAATCAAATGAATCAACAAATTTTTCAGCTGAGGCAAAAAATACCTGTCCGACAATTTGATAATGACGCTCAGCTTCGGCTGTCGTCGAGGTGCTCTTAACAACCATGAAACGGCCAACTTTATTGGCAAAGAATAGCGACGCGAGTAACACGCCAACAAATACTCCAATGGCTAAATTATGGGTTGCCACGACAACAACTACTGTGGCGACCATCACAAGGTTAGTCGATAAAGGATGATGTTTAAGATTACGAATAGAATCCCAAGAGAAGGTTCCTATAGACACCATGATCATCACGGCAACGAGTGCGGCCATAGGGATCATTTTTAACCATTCACCCAAAAATACGATTAACACTAATAGGAAAATACCCGCTGAAAAGGTCGACAAACGTCCACGACCGCCAGATTTAACATTGATAATTGATTGACCGATCATGGCACAACCCGCCATTCCGCCCAGTAAACCGGCACCGATATTGGCAATACCCTGCCCTTTACATTCGCGGTTTTTATCGCTTGGCGTATCGGTTAAGTCATCAACAATGGTGGCAGTCATCATCGATTCTAATAAACCAACAACAGCCAGTCCTGCAGAATAAGGAAAGATAATCATCAAGGTTTCAAACGTTAACGGCACATCAGGCCAAAGGAAAATAGGTAACGTATCAGGAAGTTGCCCCATATCACCGACAGTACGGATATCTAAACCAATAAACGCAGCAAACACAGTTAGCGCGACAATACACACTAAGGGCGAAGGCAGCGATTTACCAATCACAGGAATTAATGGAAATAAGTAAATGATACCCAGGCCTGCTGCTGTCATGGCGTACACATGCCAAGTCACATCAGTGAGTTCAGGCAACTGAGCCATAAAGATTAAAATGGCTAACGCATTCACAAAACCCGTCACCACCGACCGCGAGACAAAACGCATCAAACTGCCAAGCTTTAAGTAACCTGCCGCAATTTGGAGTATGCCCGTCAATAGAGTCGCTGCTAATAAATACTCAAGACCTTGTTCTTTAACTAAGGTCACCATCAATAGTGCCATTGCACCCGTGGCAGCAGAAATCATTCCCGGACGACCACCCGTAAAAGAAATCACCACAGCGATACAGAACGAAGCGTACAGGCCAACCTTAGGATCAACCCCAGCAATAATAGAAAAGGCAATCGCCTCAGGAATTAACGCTAGCGCAACGACAATACCGGCTAACAGATCTCCACGGATGTTCGAGAACCACTCTTTTTTCATGCTTTGTATCATGTATTTTACTCTGTTTAAATTTTGGCCAATATATCAACAACATAAGCTAACGCTCGATCTATATCTGCGTGTCACCAGTGAAATTAACTCATTAATACGACAAAATGATATTGGATAATGAGATACGACAAAAACTACCAAGAAGGCAGCGATTACGGACGGATCTAAGCGATCCAAATAGGGAAGGAAATACTAATGCGGCTAGTGCTCATTAATGAAAAAAACCTCGCTATTTTGGTGTTAATTAGGTTTAACATTAATTACACAAGCACTCTATAAAAAGTGCTGGCGGCAGTATAAAGGGTTGTTTAAGCAAAATCAAAGAGCGTAAAAGTAACCTTGCAGACGCTTTTACTAAATGACTGTCTCGTCAGGGCTGTATAAAGTGCCACAAGATATTGATAGCTCAGGTCTAGTTTCATTGAGACAGATGTTGCAAATCGATAGAAAATGATAGTAAGAAAAGCTTTAACCCAGTTTTAGATTTACCATAACAAACTAACCAAACCAATTAGTCTCGCCGATTAATTGTTGCGAGACTAGTATGTAGTCTATCAATAAAGCGCTTAGTATTTAGAAGGCTCACGCATCGTTGCCGCTACTCAATGATCTCCATTTAAGAGAGTGGCGACTTCTGAATAGTTTTCTTTTATGTCTAACAATAGCGCACCTGCATAATGGCTATCTTTAAATGTAGGCTAAACAAGTTTGCATCCGATGACCCATGTACCCGCGTTCGTCATCTGATTATCTAAGGTATTGAAACAGGTAGAATTAGCAATAAATGCTTTAACAAAGCTTCTGATTTTTATTGATTAAAAACCATAATATGCAGGCGCTAAATAAATAATCTCAGCTTCACGGGTTTGAAACACGGTCTCAATTTTTTGAGTTTTTTCATTAATCAGTCGATATGCAAATTGATGCGTTAAACGCTTTTTTTCAATAGGATCGTTTTGAGCATCTAATTCAACTAAATGTACTGATATTAACGTCTTGGGTTCATTTTCAGCATTATCCTGAGCGCTTACATTTGCTGATAACACAAATGTAGCAGCACACAATAACAATTGACTGCCGAACAATGTTGAATTGAAAACCACGTTAACTCTCCTTGTTGATAAAACAAAACAACTTAAATCGCATAGCGCTATTAACTCAAGCATAATGTAATAATCATGCTATATCTGCAGAAGGGTAAGCGGTAAAGCATTAGGTCGTTAGTGCCTTAAAACCGCATCTTCATCAGGGATTTAAAAACTAACCAACCCTGCGCTAAACTTGCCATTTTGCTCAATTATCGGTACTTTTAACCCTATTGAAAGACCTAAAAATAACAACAAAGGATTACGGATGGGAAACATACTTTGGGTGGCCTCTTACCCTAAATCAGGTAATACCTGGGTGCGTGCATTTTTAGAAAACTACATTCAAAATCAAGATCTGCCCATAGACATCAATACCATGCACACCATTTCGACAGCAGAATCGGCGGCGCATCGTTATCAAGCTTATTTACCAAAAGGTAAAACCGCCACCACCGAGCTCACGTTAGAAGAAGTCAGTCTACTGCGGCCACAGGTTCAAGCCGATATTGCTCAGCAAGCTAATGGCACTACGTTTGTAAAAACCCACAACTACTTAGGCGAATATAACGGCCAGCCACTGCATAATTCTACTGTCACATCAGGAGCCATCTATGTGGTTCGTAACCCGCTAGATGTGGCAATTTCAATGGCTAATTACTTTGGTTACAGCATCGATGAGGCCATTGCTTATATGGCAGAAGAAATGACGGGTACCCCAAATGAAGCACCACATGTGCCGCAAATTATTACCTCTTGGTCTATGCATGTGTCTAGTTGGACAGCCGATGATGCCTCAAAGTTGATTTTACGTTATGAAGATATTTTGGATGACCCCAAAAAAGCCTTCAGAAAAGTTGAGTCATTTTTGGGGTTGAAAAAAGATCCTCTGCGGTTAAAAAATGCCATTAAGCATTGCTCTTTTGCGCAATTAAAAGCCCAAGAAACCAAACGCGGCTTTGTGGAAAAACACGAAAATGCCAATGCTTTTTTTAGAAATGGCGCCAAACATCAGTGGAAAACAAAACTCACCGCTGAACAAGTGCAAAAAATTGTCGACACTCATTATGAACAAATGAAGCGCTTTAAGTATTTACCTGGGGGCAAGTAGCCTTATTGAATAAATGGCGCTTGAAACAACTGACCTTTAAAATAAGTCACTCTTTCGCGCAATCGCGCCGATAAAAAATGTCCTATGGCATCAGCCATAGGACATTTTTATTGGATGTTATTTAGGGTATCGAAGTGATTAATTGTATTTACGCGCTTAACTGGGTTTACGGTAAGCCATGATCAGCAGCACTACACCGGTGAGTAGAAACGGTAAGCTTAACCACTGGCCGGCACTGAGTATCGACTCATGGTAGGCCGCTTGACTCACTTTAACGCTTTCAATAGCAATACGGGCGCTAAAGACTGACACTAAAAATACACCAAAAATCGCACCGTGTTTTTGCTTCATGTTGGTATATTTATAAATGGCGTATAAGCCAATAAATATCAATAAATAAGCAAACGATTCATACAACTGTGCAGGGTGGCGCGGTAACATATCTATCCGCTTAAAAATAATTCCCCATGGCAGAGTCGTTGGTTCGCCCAAAATCTCTGAATTAGCAAAGTTGGCTACACGGACAAAAAAGCCAAATATCGCAGTGGCGATCGCTAAACGATCAAGCAAAAACAAAAACGGTAACTTCACTTTGCGTTGGTAGTAATACAAGCCTATTATCGCCCCGAGCCCACCACCATGGCTGGCGAGTCCGCCTTCCCAAATTGCAAAAAATTTTAGCGGATGAGCAAAGTAATAACTCGGATCGTAGAAAATACAATGGGCTAAACGCGCACCAACAATAATGCCCACCACACAATAAACCAATAGGTTATCGAGTGATTCAATATCTAAGCCTTCTTTTGTGTAAATTCGCTTCATCACCTGAAAGCCAGTCGCAATCGCTAACGCAAATAACGCCCCATACCAATGAACCTTTAACCCCATAAAAGAGATCAATACAGGGTCAAGATCCCAAATGATGTGTTCCAAATTACCTACTCCAGTTAATGCTGTGTTTTATCGCATTATGCTAAAACAACTTTGCTGCAGATGATACCCAGATACGCTGCACAAGAGAAAGTTTCATTAACTAATAAACATACTGCGGCTAAATAAGGTAACATTTAGCGCTTATTGACCGTGTGCCAAATGAATGTGTAGAGTTATCTAATGATTGCTGATAAGACCGAATACCATATTGATATAACAGAGCATGGTACTGATGCCATTAATTTGCTGGCGCAAACCAGTGGCTTAAGCAAACAAGTGTTAAAAGGTGCCATGCAAAAAGGTGCCATTTGGCACAGTCACGGCAAGCAAACCAATCGTATTCGACGCGCAAAAAAGCCTCTGCAACCCGGTGACAAACTACACCTTTATTACAATCAATACATTTTAGACGAACAGGTTGCACCGGCAGAGTTACTGTTTGATGAAGGTGAATACAGCATTTGGTACAAGCCTTATGGTATGCGTTGCCAAGGCTCAAAGTGGAGCGACCACAGCACCATTAATCGCTATGCAGAGTTGCATTTACAACCGCAACGTAATGCCTTTATTATCCATCGCCTTGACCGCGCAGCAACCGGTTTATTGCTGCTTGGTCACAGTAAAAAAACCACCGCTGCTATCACTCAGTTATTTCAAAGCCGCGCACTGGAAAAATATTATCAAGTGATTGTCGAAGGCGAGTTTCCTAGCCAACCCATTAGCATTGATAGCCCAGTCGATAATAAACCAGCACTGTCACATGCGACTCGTCTGGTCCATAATCCAGTGCTTAATCAATCAAAGGTGCAGGTAAAAATAGACACTGGCCGTAAACATCAAATTCGTATTCACATGGCTAGCCTTGGTCATCCCGTGGTGGGGGATCGTTTACATGGTCATGGTGACGAGCATTCACCTGATCTGGCACTGACATCGTGTTTTTTTCGCTTTATTTGCCCAGTCAGTAACACCCTAAAAACCTTTGAATTACCCGAGCATTACCGTCCAGCGTTTATCGTCACCTAAGCAATAGCAATGTGATTCATAACCACAATCATTGTTCATCAACAGTCATGGAACCACACACTATGCGTCACATTATCATGTTACTTTGCCTTACTTGCAGCCAATGGAGCATAGCCGCCAGTTTACAACTGCCCGACAGTACTGAAACGGTAGTCGTTAACGGTAAGGCCTCTGAGCAATCTAGCGTGAAACTCGACTTAACCCTGCCGGGTGGCATGCAACAGATAGCCTTTCGCTATCAAGCCCGTTACCGCGATAATGGCCGTCAAGATAACTTTATCTCTGACGTCGTTATCTTACGCTTTCAGGCCGAAGAACAAACCTATCAGTTAACCCTTCCGGCCATTAACTCAGCCTCAGACGCCAATCAATTTAATGCTCAACCCGCTTTAGGGTTAATCGATCAAACAGGCAAAACCATGGCGTTTACCCAAGATAAACTGATGAAATCTGGCTTACAAATTGGACGGGATTTTGCCCAAGAAATTGCTCAGTATAATGCCTCTGATGCCATAGCTGCTATCGCACCGAATACAGCCATAATCAAAAGATTAGCAACAGCAGCCCCAGCCATGGCAATAGCAAGCGAACAGGGCTCCCAAGTAATGAGCAATTCCGCAGTTCCATTGGTTAAAAAGCCTGAAGATATAACCCAAGCAGAAGTCAGTAGAATGCTAGATTATTGGTATCAAAAAGCGAATAACCACACCCAAGCCGAGTTTAAAGCTAAAATAAATCAATAATGATAGATTGTTATAAATCGAGTGTTGAATTTAGATAGCTTGAATTTAGATAGCTTGAATTTGATAGCTTGAATTTGATAGCTTGAGTTTAGATAGCTTGAATTTAGATAGCCGCAAACATATCGATGATAATCGATTGGTTAGGAAATATATCGAAATATTATTAGTGCTAATGTCAAAAATTAGCACCCGCCTGTAGTTAAAGAATAAAAAACGAATATCCGCTTTATCGAATTAAGCCACAAGGTAATAATTGAAAATAATGACTGCATTGTCGGAATCGCTGCCGTTGGTTACCCCAGCGCTAAAGTCAGTAAGATACTTTGAAGCCCCCTTATGTGGATATATCCTCAAGAGTATTTAGAATCAATTAAGACAATCAATTAAAATAATCACCTAGGCTTGCTTACATACCATATCACCAGCTTTAGACACGCTTAATTATCCAATAAATAGTCAGTCGGCTTTGTAGACCTCTTTTATATCGATTATTTATAGAAGAAAATAGTCCACGGTTAGCCACATGGTCACTGTTTTGTCTTCAAATTTACAACATACATTTTATCAACATTCATGTTCTACAAAATACATTTAGGCTCATCGTCTTGGCTGGTGAACTTTTGCTATCGATTCATTTCAATGAATTAAAATCATGTCTATTTTGTTATTGAGTTGTTAAATTGATGATGCCGTTGTCATCGCACTGCTATACTCCAATTTACACTATTAAAAGCCTTGAGGTACTCTTTGTCCGAGCTAATTAACTATAAGCATTTGCGTTACTTCTGGGCTGTTGCACATGAAGGAAGCATAGCCAAGGCAAGTAAAAGCTTACATATAACACCCCATACTATTAGCGGACAACTCTCTTTATTAGAGGCTCGCATGGGCTGCGCATTGTTTGAAAAACAAGGGCGAAACTTGGTTTTAACGGAACCCGGTAGAACAGCGCTGAAATACGCTGATGACATTTTCAAATTAGGTCATGAACTCAGTAGTGTAATGCGAAGTTCTGCTTCATGTAACCAGACTGATTTTATGGTCGGTGTGGCAAGCTCTTTACCTAAAACGATTGTATGTAAAATTATTGAGCCCGCATTTCTCATACCTGATGGCATCAACCTGATAAGTACAGAGGGCCCAGTTTCAGGACTATTGGCTGATCTATCCATGCACAAATTGGACATGGTTATCAGTGATGCGCCGACTAACACAACCCAGGGAACCAGCGTTTTTAATCATTACCTTGGTGAGTCTGGATTAACCTTTTTTGGGGTTCCTGAACTCAAAAAACGATTAGCACCGAACTTTCCAAAATCACTTCATCATGCTCCAATTTTATTGCCTACAGAACAATTTGGAATACGGCAGTTATTTGATCAGTGGATTCATAGCCAAAAAGTATTTCCTGATGTCGTGGGCCAATTTGATGACAGTGCCTTAATAAAGTCATTTGGACAACGAGGTCTAGGGGTCTTTTTTATGCCTACAGCGATAGCAGATGAAGTATGTCAGAACTTTGGTGTTCAAGTTATTGGGCAAACTAATGAGGTGAAACATAGGTTTTATGCGATTTCGGCTGAACGTAAAATCAGTCACCCTGCGGTTTTGGCCATTTGTAAGACGGCAAGGACCTCTATATTCTCTGATTGAGCTGCACATGTGTAAAGCATCTCCGAGCTTTAATGCTCCTATTTTATCGATAAATTCTACTTAAAATGTCGTTTTATTCGACTGTTAATTAATCCCCCTGTGGTTAACAATCTAGGCTTATAAATACACCTGAAATTGACCTAGGGTATTAAGAAACGATGAAACGTCTTAATGAGGGAAATGAAGCGCCGCGTGCACAGCGCACCTTTAGTTTTCGCTCGGTGATCAGCTGGGCGTTCTTGATCCGAGTCGTCTTTTTCAGCATTTTTTGGGCATTACTGGTGCGTTGGCAACAAAGTTCGCTGGGGGTAGGCATTGTTTTTATTACCATTGCGAGCCTGCTCAGCCTCTATTTGGCACAAGGAATACAGCAGAAAAATCAGTGGCTAAGAAGCCCTCTCAATCTATTATCCTTTCTACAATACTTCATTGTACAGTCCTTACTTGGCGGGTGGACTATCGCAAAGCTGGCACTTACCGCTAAGCCTAACCTTGCACCTGGTTTTATAACGTATTACACCAATTTGGCAAACGAGTCCCAAGTTTTGACCTTTATGCAAGTCTTAAGTTTGTTGCCTGGTACGGTAAGCGCCAAGCAGAATGGTCCGGTGATCACCATTCATGTGATGAATATCAACGAATTTGATCATGCCGAAATCGACGATTGCCAATTGCGCATAAGCAAGCTTTTAGGTACTCCCGTTCAACCATTCGGTGAGGAGAAAAAATGATGACCTTTTTATTAATAGTCGCCCTAGCGTTGGCCATTTTATTGCTATTGAGTCTGCTGCGTTTATTGCGCGCGCCAAGTTACGCCGATTGCCTTTTGATAACACAGTTGGTGGGAACTATCGGTGTGGCTGTACTCGCGCTATTGTCGGTTATTCAAAATCAGCCTTATCTGCTCGATGTCGCCTTGGTACTTGCGTTGCTAACGTCAATGACGATTGTAACCTTTACACAACTTCGAGGAACACCTCAATGAATATAGCTGACAGCTTCAGTTTAATATTTTGCCTAGTAGGTCTTTTCTTCTTCTTTGCTGGCACGGTCGGCTTAATCCGGTTCCCGAACGTATTAAGTCGCTTACATGCCATAACAAAAGCCGACAATCTGGGTCTTGGGTTAATCGTAATAGGGCTATTACCACAGTTATCTTCGCCTACTGATGCATTGAAATTAATACTCATTTGGGGATTAGTCATTTTTTCAAGCGCCGCCTGTAGCTATTTGATCGCATCTCAAGTGATTGAGGAGCAATCGCCGCCGCATTCAGTTGAGGATAAATCATGAACCTTATGACAATTTTCGATGCACTGTTAATACTAAGCATCCTCACGCTTGGCTGGATGAGTATCTTTTCGATATCTCTGTTTCGCTGTATCGTATTTTTTGTTTGTTTAGGGCTTTTAGCCACCATTGTTTGGGGACAGCTCGGGGCATTCGACGTAGCTATTGCCGAAGCAGCTATTGGTGCAGGAATTACCGGCGCTCTGCTGCTGGCGGCATGGAACCGTATTCGGCCTCGCCATACAAAGGAAGTCGACCCAGGCCCTGCTTCGGCGAAGATCAACCCATCGGATACTAAAGAACATGTTTAATAAAATAGATATTGAATATGCAGGAGCCGCAGTCGATCAAAATGCATCAAACTTGATTGCCTCACTATTGGTCGCCGGGCTTTTATTTGTACTGATTCTAATAGTACTTAGCTATGACGCCCATTACGCGGGGTTAGAACCCTTAGTGACGCAGAGTATCGACCTCAGTGGTGTGACGAATCCAGTTACCGCAGTGTTACTCAATTTTCGAGCTTACGACACCTTGCTTGAAATCGCAGTGCTGCTGGTTGTAGTCATTGCTGTTCTGCCTATTGACGATCGTCATGCATCGTTCTTTAAACACACCGTGGAAACAAAAAACAACCTTGTTCTATCGGCACTGCAGCGCTGGATTGCGCCTGCAATGGTGCTCTTTGCTGGTTATCTACTTTGGGCTGGTGCTTCTCAGCCTGGTGGAGCATTTCAGGCTGGCGCTTTGTTAGCAGGCGCTAGCGTGCTGCTTTTCCAAAGTAACACTTATCACGTCAACTACACGTCTATCATGGCACGCATTTTGTTGACCATTGGTTTGGCCGTCTTTGTCATCATAGGCACAGGGCTAATTTGGTTTGAAGGCGGCTTGCTTGCTTATCCATTAGCATTTTCAGGCATGCTTATACTCCTTATAGAGGCATGCGCTACCGTGTCGATAGCGCTTGCGCTAGCGTCGCTCTATAGCAGCCTTATTGATACTGCATATTCCACTGTCAGTAACATTACACATAGGCCTGCAAAATGACTTCCACATTACTTTACAGCCTTGCTGGTTTAGGTTTATTTGCTATTGGTCTTTTTGGCGTTGTCGTTGCTAGCCATGTGATGCGAAAAATACTGGCGTTAAATGTAATGGGCGTGGGTATCTTTATGTTCTTAATTGCATTGGCCAAGCACAGTCCAAATGTGTTCGACCCAGTGCCTCACGCCATGGTATTGACAGGCATTGTCATCGCCGTAGCAGGAACCGCACTGGCGCTTAACCTGATGGTTAGAATTCATAATATGGATGAGCCTAGCCAAGAGAAACCCAAGTTATGAATAGCCTAACCTCATCGCTGTTTTTACCGGCCATCGTATTTTTGCCGCTAGTGGCATCGATAATGGCGTTTCTGATAAGTCGAAATAGGCAGCAAGGCCGTATCAATGTGTATTTTGCCATTTTGCAGTTTTTGGTGGTTATTTTAATGACCATTCTGTTTTTAAATGAGCAGACTTATCAGAGCGACCGCTATGTGATTGGTGGGTGGGGAGCACCTCTTGGCATTGACCTAGTCGTCGATGGCTTTTCAATCCTGATGATCGCGCTTACTGGATTGCTTACGCTCTTAATAACGATCTATAGCGCATCATATTTTTCAGAAAATTATCCTTCAGCTGAAAAAGGCGTGCGTTTTTGGCCTCTATGGTGGCTATTAATCTCAGGGCTCAATGCACTATTTGTGTCAGGAGATGCTTTTAATATTTATGTCTGCCTAGAAATTATTGGACTTTCTGCCGCTGCGTTGGTCGCTCTGCAAGGCACTAGAGCGGCTTTAATAGCCGCGTTACGATATTTGTTAGTCGGCCTATTAGGTTCACTGTTCTATCTGTTGGCCATTGTAATACTCTATCGTAGTCATGGAACGCTAGATCTCATGCAAATCGCAGCCAGTACGGATAATGGACTGCCTGATAAAGTCGCGATGATACTTATCACTATTGGACTGCTGCTCAAGATAGCCTTATTTCCGCTGCACTTTTGGTTACCCCAAGCACACGCAAACGCCCCAACACCAGTGAGCGCAATACTTTCTGCGCTAGTAGTTAAAGCTTCACTTTATATATTGATAAAATTTTGGTTTGACGTATTAGGTGAAACGACGACTTTTGGCGCTTCCCAGGTGTTGGGGGCATTGGGTGGTGCTGCGATTATTTATGGGTCATGGAGCGCATTTCGTGCCACACAGTTAAAGGTTCTTATTGCCTATTCTACAGTCGCCCAACTTGGCTACATTTTTTTATTGTTTCCGTTAAGTGAGTATTCCATTGGTGTTAACTCGTTTTCCGGTTCAGCATCACAGGCAGCCATTTATTTCATCGTCGCACATGCGTGCGCAAAGGCGGCGATGTTTTTATCGGCAGGTAATTTGATCCTATCACAAGGTAACGGCGAGATTGCTCAACTCAAGGGTATCGCGATGCGCGAACCGCTTAATGTTTTAGTGTTTGCGATCGCGGGGATCAGTCTAATTGGCTTACCACCAAGTGCGGGCTTTATCGCCAAATGGTTACTACTGACAACGTCTATCGAGAGTGGTCAGTGGTGGTGGGTGATCGTAGTGATTGCAGGTGGTCTCTTAGGGGCTATGTATTTGTTCAAAATATTAAGTGTGGCGTTTTCTGGCAACACAGTTGATGCAGAGCCCGCCTACCAGCAACCGAAAGAAAAAGTCTCCGGCGTCATGACCACGGTCGCACTGATACTTGCATTGATTACCTTAGCGTTAGGTTTCAACTCAGAGTTTATTCTTAATATCAGCAATACAACAAGCGAGGTCATTGGCATATGAACCTAAGCGCACTATTACCCGCATTGATTGTAATTTGTCCAATTTTGGTGGGCTTTGCTGTAATGGCGACGCCGGAGCACAAAACTACCTTGCGTAGAAGCCTAAATATTGGCGGCGCACTGATCACACTCAGTCTGATAGCCATGCTGTTGTCGGGTGTATCCAATGGCTTAGATTTTGAAACGCGTCTGCCACTATTACCCAATATTGATTTTGTACTCCATGGCGACTCACTGTCACTTCTCTTTGTCAGTTTGTCTGGATTCTTATGGTTATTTACCACTATCTACGCCATCGGCTATTTTAAAAACACACTTAATCGAAGCCGATTTTTTGCCTTCTTTAGCTTATGTGTAGGCGCGACAATTGGATTAGCGCTTGCTGGCAATTTAGTGACGTTTTTGATCTTTTACGAACTACTCACACTCGTTACCTATCCGTTGATTGCTCATAAAGGGAACCCGGCATCAATCAAAGCCGCACGGATCTATCTTGTTTATACCATGATTGGCGGCGCATTGCTTTTAACCGGCGTGGTATGGCTAAAAGTGATAGCAGGCCCTCTCGACTTCACGTCAGCCGGGGTGTTGGAGGGAGTACCAGGCCTAGATAGGACACATTTACAGATAATTTTTGTACTACTTATTACGGGTTTAGGCGTTAAAGCGGCGCTGTTTCCATTGCATGGCTGGTTGCCTATCTCGATGGCCGCCCCTGCACCGGTCAGTGCCTTGTTGCATGCCGTTGCGGTCGTCAAAGCCGGCGCATTTGGTATTGTGCGAGTCGTTTACGATATTTACGGTGTTGAATTTACCAGAGACTTGGGGCTGACCATTTTACTGGCAGCTATCGCCGGGTTTACCATTATCTACGGCTCTATTCGTGCCTTGAGTCAAGATGATCTAAAAAGACGACTAGCCTACTCAACGGTAAGTCAGGTGTCGTATATCGCACTCGGAACGGCGATTGCGGGGCCAATTGCGACTATTGGTGGCCTTATTCATCTGGTTCATCAAGGGTTAATGAAAATCACGCTGTTTTTCTGTGCGGGTAATCTCGCCGAAACGATTGGCGTTCACAAGATTAGCCAAATGAACGGCGCAGGCAAGCGCATGCCGCTTACCATGGCGGCGTTTACCATCGCTTCGTTTGGTATGATCGGCGTACCTCCGATCGCAGGCTTTGTTTCAAAATGGTATTTAGGTGTCGGCGCACTGGAGGCAGAGGCCTATTGGGTTCTCGGTGTTCTGGCCATAAGCAGTCTGTTGAACGCCGCTTATTTCTTGCCAATAATTCACGCTGTTTGGTTCAAAGAGCAAGATCAGCCGTGGCCCAAAAATTCACCAACATTAAGGTTAGAAGCGCATTGGATGCTGCTTTTACCCCCTTTGGTTACCGCTTTTTGTGCATTCTCTGTGGGGCTATTTGCGTCTTCGTCTTTCAGTCCACTCGCGTGGTCGTCGTTAATCGCGGCGCGGGAATACCAATCAATCCTCCCAGACATTTCTGGCATAGTGCCTAAGTACAGCACCGGCCATCTTTGGATTTTGATTTTACCCAGTCTCTTGCTAACAGCCATGGCGTTTAAGAAATTACGAGATAGGGTGATCCGATTGACGCCTCTTGCACCACTGCCTGCATTGGCCGCGGCGCTATTTATCGTTAATGAAGATATAGTTGAACACTCTTTTCTACTATTGACCGCTGCGATTTGGTTTATTGCAACTCTCTATGCCCAAGCTTATATGGCTAAGGATAAGAAACGAAACCGATTTTACCTGTCCTTTCTACTGACGATGGTGGGCAACTTCGGCGTGGTGTTATCTCAGGAAATATCATCATTTATTACCTTTTTCGCTCTGATGAGTTTCTCTGCCTACCCACTGATCCTCCATTCAGAAAGTGACGAGGCAAAATCGGCGGCGACTACCTATATAAGATGGGTAATATTTGGAGAAATAGTCTTATTTCTCGCATTAGTTGGCAGGACTTATTACGATCAATTCGGGGGCGACCCGCTACCTATCGTGTGGGTATCCGCATTGTTGATTATCGGTTTTGGCGTTAAAGCTGGCCTTGCAACCTTGCATGTATGGCTACCCAAAGCTCACCCCGTTGCCCCCATCCCAGCCAGTGCATTGCTCAGTGCAGTTATGGTGAAAGTAGGTTTGTTAGGTTGGATACGTTTTCTACCGTTGGGTGATGAAGCTATAAATGTGCTGGCACAACCTATGATGGCACTTGGTTTTGCTGCGGCATTCTTGGCGGCTATTTATGGTGCACTCCAAGACAACCCCAAAACCGTATTAGCGTATTCAACCATTAGTCAGCTCGGTATTATTGTTGCCAGTATTGGCTTTGCCTTAGCATTCCCTGACAGCTGGGAGCTATTGTTGCCCGCCGTAGTGCTGTTCGCTATGCATCATGGGTTTGCCAAGGCGACCTTGTTTTTTAGCGTTGGACTGAGTTCAGCGCTAAAACCAACCAGTAAACTTGCCCCCTACTTATGGCTGCTGGTATTCATTCCCGCCCTATCATTAATCGGCGTACCCTTTAGCAGTGGAGCATTGGCAAAGGTATCGCTTAAAGATGCAACGTCAAGCTGGCCATTGTTCTCGACGCTTCTGATCATTTCAGCCATTGGTACTTCATTGCTAATGGTGCGATTTATCGAACTAATGAGAAAACAGGCCAGCTTAAGTACACCCCGCGCGACACCATGTTGGGGGCTTATCTTGCCAACTGCGCTTTCAGCCTTTATGTGTGTAGGCTACTTTTATACAAGTTCATTTTTTGAATTTAACAGTTACCACGCGATTGTATCAACCCTAAGTTGGTCTGCGCTTTGGCCTGTTTTTGCTGGGGTGTTGGTTATGTTAGCCACTGCAAAACTGCGCGCCAAGATACCCACTCCACCCGCGGGTGATTTATTAGTCATCTATCGAGAAGTTGCACGGTTACTCGATAAAAGCATAAGAATAACAGTCGCTTTGAGTAACATAATTGCGCGCTATTTAAGTATTCTTGGTGACCACTCAAAAGTATGGGCGCTATCCATGCCAACCCGTTTAAGTAAGCAATTATCGATCGAGACTCCTTGCATGGTCATGGTCGTCATTTTAGCCGCGCTACTTTATTCATTTCTAACCTAACCCGATGCGTCAAATCAACAGCAGGAGATAAACCTATGAAACGTTTTAAGCATATAATCGTAAAAGTCAATGCGCCAACCAATCTTGAAATGGATATCGCAGTATTACGAGGCGTTGAATTGGCAAGAAAAATCGGTGCAAGAATAACCTTATTTGACGTAGTCGAACCGCATGAATCTATCCTAAGTAGTTATGCCGATATTGTCAGTCCATCGGAACTTACCGAACTGATTGTAGCGCAGCGGCTTGACCAACTTAATGAGCTAGCAGAAAAATTACACCGCAATGGTTTAGACATTTCAGCACGGGTTACTAGTGGTAAAAACTTTATCGAAATCGTTAAATTCGTCATTTTGAACAAGGGCGATTTACTGATCAAAGCGGCGAATAAAAGCGAAAAGAGTTTTGATAGCAATGACTTTCATATCATGCGCAAATGCCCTAAACCCGTTTGGCTTATTAAGGAAGAAAAAAACGATAGCGTTAAAAAAGTATTAGCGGCAGTGGACCTTTCAATGGAGCAACATGCAGAAGGCCGCGCGCAAAATCGAATGATAATCGACATAGCCACTTCGTTGAGTCGATATAAAAATGCCGAGCTAACAATCTTATCGTGCTGGTCATTATACGGAGAAGAGGCTCTCAGACGCGGCGCATTCACTAGAGTCCCACAGGCAAAAATTGAAACATTATTAAACAATGAAGAGCGTGAATATCAAGAGAGCCTCAATATATTGGTTAACGAATATGCCGAGTTCAAGTTTGATCAACAATTAATGAAAGGCAAACCAAAATCCATCATCCCAGAGTTTGTAAATAGTCATGAAATCGATGTTGTCGTAATGGGCACTATTGGCCGCTCTGGCATTCCTGGCTTTTTAATCGGCAATACATCTGAATCGGTACTTCAGGCAATTAATTCGTCTGTGATCACCTTAAAGCCAGAAAATTGGGTGTCGCCGATTTATTAACAAGGACGTATCACTGTATTGGGAAAAGTCGAAGATATAAAGGTGCTTATGAACATAGTAATCTTGATACTTTTCATATTTACCTATCTTCGATTTGCCTATCTCTTTCTTAAAAATAAATTTGGCTCACAGGAGTAACACGAAAAAAAAACCAAGTGCCATTGTTACCTTATCGAATAATGATCGCCAGTATCATCACCACATTGGTTAATAACATTTTAGCGGGTCGACTAACGTCGCTCGACCACTGATTAAAACCAGACAACGATGAAGCCTATCTAGATGAAAAAACGACCTACGACTCCGCGATCTAAACCTCAATAACGGCGACGTTTTCGACTGGCTCAATAATCGCTTAAACGCCAGTTTTTCACTATTGCGATATCCACTAATAACAATACTTTCAGAGGTATAAGCGGAATGATTACATTAACGTTTAGTGGCGTACGTTAATACCGAACACGGTATTTATTTAGACCATAGCGTGATTATAAGCATCAACTAACGTTGACAAATTTTACAATTAATCAGTCGAAAAATACGAGCAAAGTACAACAAATATTCGAATATAAATGATAAGCACCTCATGCTAAATTAAGCTTACTTTTCGGGTAAAAGCAGCTAGTCATTATCTTTTCAGCATTTGATAAATGTCATCACGAAGTGGGCAAAGCCAAAAAAGGCAGTGCTGCCTAATGCGACTACATCATCACAGGAGATGACGATTACAACCAAAGCATAATATAAGTATGAATTTAATCATCATAGGAGAAAACAATGGTTACTCTACATAAGTTATTGGTCGTTTCCCCTGCAAGCTCAATCCAACCTTCGGTTATTGCGCAATCAATTAAAGTAGCAAAAAATCATCAATCACACGTCACTTTCTTTAGCGTTGCGGAAGAAATCCCTAAAGATCAGCTTGCGCTAATAACCCTCTTGCCACCACAGGAGATCATGGACAATCTACTCAAAGAGCAACATGCCATTTTAAAAAACAATGTCGAGCAATTTCATCATAACTATCTTACTGTTGATGCACAAAACGCAATCGGTGTACCCTTTATTGAAGTGACTAAAAAAGTACAGCAAGAAAATTATGATCTGGTCATTTTAGCAGCAAAAACCAGTGAGCATCCCCGTAAAAGGTTTTTTGGTAGTACCACTATTCATCTCATGAGAAAATGCCCTTGTCCTGTATTAACGATTGGTACAAAAGAAGATAAACCCTTTAAGCGCATAGTTGCGGCTATTGATGTATATGCCCCAAGCGAAGAAGGCCTAGCGCTTAACCATAAAATTTTAACGTGGGCCGCCGACTTAGCTATGTCAGAAAATGCAGAATTACATGTTATTCATGCTTGGCAATTACCCAGTAAAGACTATTTAAAAGGTTGGGGCCATAACTCTAAAGTTGATCGACTCGAAATGATCATGAAGGAGCAACAGGATAGACAAAAACGTTTTGATAACATTATTGAAAGTAACTTTGCGGCTAACAATTTGCCCATTGCAAAACTTATTGAAGGTATTGCCCAAGAAGAGATACCTAAATACATAGAAGATCACGATATTGATCTTGTTATTATGGGCACGGTATGTCGAACGGGTATTGCGGGGCTGTTTATTGGCAATACGGCTGAATCTATCCTAAGTGAAGTCTCATGTTCAGTATTAACATTAAAACCGCAGGGATTTATGACACCCGTTAAGTAACGTTTCCTTTTATGGTAAAAACGGTTTATTTGTTACGGTTACAAATTCAACCATGGGGGGATGCTTTTACCGCCGCTCAGAAGAGAAAATATAATATTGCCGCTTAATTTCTTCAACGCGGCCACTAATATTAACATCATATTTATCAGTAAGGTATTCTTCAACCAGTCTAGGAAAGCTAACAATACTGAGGCCTGCTTGTCCAAAAGACTTCATTAATGATCTACCATCACATTCTGCAACACTATTTGCCGAGAGATTATGCTGTTATAACCAAGATGATAAGCGAACTTTTACCGCTGATTTTTTGCGTTGCAAAACCCAAGAAAGGGCGGATAGCGATTGAGAAATTGAAATCAGTAAGTGATGACTCATATTTCAATCCTCTTAGCGGAAATCGATAGGGTCAAAGACAGCGAAAAAGACTTTCCTTAAAGAGCCACCCTCAATGTACTGGGCATATTATGCACTAGCAAATTTTGGCTATAGACACGACAGCAAAGCAACCGGAGTGGTTCGTTCAGAGGCATTATGGAATGACGGGTTTGCACTAAAACAACGTCTAGAGAATGCCAAATTCATGCAGCAACAGATAAAAAATGAGGTCAAGATAGTTTAACTTTAGGACGTTTGAGTGTAGAAACTTGAATCTGGATAATTTGAGTCTAGCATCGAGTTAGTTTGAGTCCAGATAGTTTGAGTCTAGATAGCTTGAACCAGAAAGTTTGAGTCTGGATAGCTTAAAACCAGATAGCTTGAGTCTGGATAGCTTAAACCAAATAGCTTGGGTTTAGATAACGTCAACCTAAGAAATTTAAATCTGGATAGTGAGAACCTCGATCGTTAAGTTAATACCGCCATCTGCAGCTATTTAACCACAATAAAAACTTAACCTTGGGCGCAGATGTCAGCAAACTTTGCGTTCAATAATCGTTGTAAATCTGCGGGGCTTAGCGAGATTTCTAAGCCTCTTTTCCCGGCACTAACGTAGATACGTTGATACTGCTGAGCAGAAGCATCAATCACAGTCACCAAGCGTTTTTTCTGCCCTAATGGACTGACACCACCCAGTACATAACCACTTGATCGTTCCACTGCTAACGCCTCTGCCATGTGGGCTTTTTTAGCGCCTGCCGCTTTAGCGATTAACTTCATGCTGAGCATCGACGACACAGGTACGATGCCAACCACCAGCGATTGATTATCCAAGCTCACCACTAAAGTCTTAAACACTTGTTCGACTGGCACCGCTAATTTTTGCGCCGCTTCTAATCCATAAGACTCGCTGTTGGTATCATGATGATATTCATGCACCTCAAAGTCTATCTTGTGCTTTTTCGCCATCTCAATTGCTGGGGTCATGTTTGTTGGCTCATATTAGTGGCGTATTTAGTGGTTAATGAATACGCTGATTATACATTAATACCTTGAGTGCAAATTAAGAGGACAGCGACACTTTACTCGGTTGGTAAAAATGTAAGTACCGCAGACAAACATAACTAACAACTACGGTGGCAACAAGCAGTTCAAATTCGGCTAGGCCATGAATTTGTTGTACATACTCGGTTGCGACGCCAATACTCTCCATCCAAACAGCCATTTTAAATAACGCAGTAGACCCTATTACCATCGGAAACGTAAATGCCGCAAAGCCAGGACTAAAAGGCAAGCGTAATAACTTAAAAAACGACAGATAAATAACGGCGGTCATCAGCACCCCAATGCCAAATAATAGTGCGACTATTACCGGTGAAGGTTGTTGCGTAATCGTTAAATAACCCGCCAAAGATAAACTCGCTGGCGCGGCTAGAATAGCTAATGTTGGTTTTGCTGAATCGGGGATTTGTTCCTTAAAAATAAGACGATAAATCATCATTGGTAACATTACTGCATAACATAACATGCCAAAAACAAGCGCCACTTGGGCAACCCATAATAAATGAACGTTACCAGAAAAAGACACATCGGCCACCACAATACCAATAGGCGGAATAAACCAACTAGGCACCATGTGACTCAGTGAAAACTGCTTACTGCGGTGATAGATAAAGCCTACCAAAAAACTAATGTGAAGCAACACCGCAAAAGACCATAACAAATCACCTGCAAGCGCTGATAAGTAACCCAGCGAGTTTGACACCACCATTAGCGCCATCGCAAAAGTCGGTACCACACTTCCCACGACTGGATGAGCGAGGTCTTGGCGCAAGAGGTCTGAATGAAATAAAAACTTACCACTGAGGATCAGTAATAATACACTGGCAATAGCGGCACCCGTCCATTGACTGTAGTGATGCAAATCAACTAGCGTTTCCCAGCACCAACCTAAACTTGCAATCCCCAGCGCCAGTCCTGCCATCGGTGTTGGCGCTGCCATTAGGGTATTTTTTACCGCTCGAATCATTACAACCTCAAAACTAATCATCAGAGAATAAGCTTATATTACGCTTGCACTTTGTTTATATATATCCAATTATATGAAACATTCGTTCAGAAAAACTAAACGACTTCTTACTTAACAACAGAGCCTGACGACATTCGATGAATATTTCGCTGAAACAGCTCAATGTATTTACCAATATTACCCAGCATAAAACCTTAACGGCCGCCGCCGAGGCGTTGCATTTATCTAAAGCGGCGGTAAGCATGGCACTGGCTGAACTAGAAAAACAACTCGGCCATCCGCTATTTGACAGAGTCAATAACCGCTTAATTCTTAATCAAGAAGGACACAAGCTATTACCCCTTGCCGACGAGCTGCTTAGTAGAGCAAATAATATCAGTCAATTGTTTGATGCAGACCACGCTTTTTCGGGTCAATTAAAAATAGGTGCCAGTGATACCCTAGGTAACCATGTTGTTCCTGGGCTACTGAGTCAATTTCGGCATCAACATCAGCATTTCTCTCAAAGCGTGGTGATTTCTAATTCACGGCTAATTTGCCAAAAGCTGCTGGATTACGAGCTAGACATAGGCTTAATTGAGGGTAAAAGTCATTATCCAGAACTTATAGCAAGCCAATTTAGCCATGATAAAATGTGTATTATCGCCGCGTCTCATTTACCGATAAGCCAGCAAACGCAATGGAAGTTTAACGATTTAGCACGAAGTGAATGGGTATTGCGTGAGGCAGGTTCAGGCTCGCGAGAGTTTTTTTTGCGCACCATCGTACCGCAAATAGAGTCTTGGCATGAAGTGTTCAAACTTAACACTACCGAGGCCTTAATTAACAGTGTTGCTGCGGGGCTAGGTTTAGGCTGTTTATCGACTTTAGCGGCCCAATATGCCATAAATGATGGCCGAGTAACTCAGCTTAGTTTACCTAACGCTACTGATAACATTGATATGCAACGACCCTTTTGGTTGATGGTCCATAAAGATAAATATCATAGTCCTTTACTGAAAAGTTTTATTGAATTTTGCCATCAGTGGGACAAGATATAAAGTAGCGACCCCTTATGCAGATAATAAGGTTTTATCTGTTTTATAAAATCTACCCATTTACATTTGAGTTTAGGATATGGCCTGCGGCCATTAACGCTTAAGATCGCAAGGTTCCACCCTGCACGGGCCCATTCGACCGTCATTCCGGCATGGCTTTTGAGCTGGAGTCCGGCTCATTCTTTTATGATTTAAGTTTTATGGCCTGCGGTCACTAACGTCGTGGCGCTTCGCCCACACCAGACCAAGAGGAAACCAACGGCTGTTCCCTCTTGGTTCTTTGTTAACGAATTGGCCCAGCCGCCCCGCAACATTTTCCCTATGGATTAAACAACAGCTGCGAAAAGGTCGCCATGGGGATTGATCCAGCTTTTAACTTCGTTTGCAGACTGCTTCGGCCCATCTTGCAGTAAAGAGTGAAAATGCTAACGCTTCCGATGGGAATCTGATGTGAATGGATTCACGAATGTCGTGGTGGCATGGTCAATGATGTTCCCGACATCATAATGACATTTCCCATATCCATATGGGTCAGATGCCAAAGAACGACCCTTCCCCGCGAAAGCTAGCTGGCATCTGATAGACAGGATGTCTGAATGCCTTGAAGCACATGGATGTGCGGGAAAGGCCTGTCAGGCTCACGCATTCTTTTGTTAAGAGTCTTCAACGGCCTCAATTTAACTGAACCTGAAACCAAGTCTGCTCACGCATTCTTTTATAAAAAGTCTTCAACGGCCTCAATTTTTATTGAGCCTGCAGCTATGGGTCAGATCACGCATTCTTTTATAAAAAGTCTTCAACGTACTCAATTTTTATTGAGCCTGAAGCTATGGGCCAGCTCACGCATGCTGTTATAAAAAGTCTTCAACGGCCTCAAGATCAACCATTAATTTGGCTCTTCCTAAATGAATATGACGGACTCGTTTGTGTCCCAAAGCTTGTTAGCACTAAAGCGCTATAGCACCCAGCATTGGTATAAAGGTGAGTATGCTCATTACTCTTCCTCTAAATCATACGCAGGCAAGGTCGTAAGCCGATTATCATCGACCGGGCTACCCACAGTGAAGTGGTAGAAACTTTGCCACTCGCGTGTTTCGATGCCGAAGGCCGTATGCACTGGGTCATCGAAGTAGCAGCCGATCCCGGTGGCGCCAATGCCCGCCGCCTCGGCCTCAAGGTAGAGCACTTGCCCGATCATTCCGGCCTCCCAGAACAAGTTCCGGTAAAAGCTGGCGCCATAGGTCGCCAGGCTATCCATGTAGTCGGCGAGCATGGCCAGGCTAAAAGCGCCATCTGCGGCGATGTTCTGGCCGCAGGAGACGGTGCTAGCCAGCGTTCGACAGTCGCCTTTTCGCAGTAGGTATAAGGGCAGTCCACTCGGGCAGTCCGGCACGCGCTGCCAAGAAAAATCGGCATGCATCACGCGCTTGAGGGTCTCCACCTTGAGAGGATCTCTGATCAGCGCGTAGATGCCCGGCACCAATCCGTCGACGCGGTGCACGAACAGCCCTAGATGGATGCGAGAGCGCCAGGAGAGTGTATCCCAAGGCATTGCTTGATTCTCTTTAGTTGGCATCAGTCGGCCGAGCATAGCAAAGAATGTTGCCCGCGAGATCGCCGTCGTGCCATCCATTGCGACCGCACTGCGGCGACCAATAATAACCCGCTCCGCAGTGAGCTCGGCCTCACCGATGTGGCCACTATTAGGGGTGACGAGCAACGCATCCGCCGATGGAAAGCCTGCGAAGTTTTCTTTAATCGGCGTGCTGGAGCAGCTTCGTATCGCCTGTGTAACTGTGTCGATTGCGGGCCACGCCACACTGTTGGCGGGGCTCAGCATATTGGCCCTGCCCTGCCAAAGCACGTCACTACCGTACGCTGTCAACGGCGTAGATATCAATGGAGCGACAGTGATATCCGCTACGGCTACATTCGGTGAAATCACTGCGAATAGGTCCGCTTCCTCGCGTTCCGCCGCCGCGAAATCCTCATCACGGTCTAGTCCTAGCAGGTTGGCGAGGGTGGCATCACTGACGTTGCCTTTCAGCACCAATGTCCATCCAAGCGCCGCTGCCGCGATACGCAGACTGGCCAGCGCGTGCCCAACATCATGCTGGCAGTAACGGAACGCGCGCTCACCATACTTCCAAGCTTCACGCCATTGCACCGACGACAGACCAACCAAAAAAGAGCCTTCAGGGAAAGAACCCTCACCAAAATACTCAGTCAGTTCGGACCACCGCGCAGCATTGAACACCGCGCGCCGTTCAAGCGCGTGCTCCCTCGGCGCATAATGGTACAAGGCTGGCGTAGCGCCGATCTGCTCAATCTCAGGCAATAGGGCATAGCCCTCGGTTGGATGCAGATTTCCGCTCGAGGGATTGACCCGCAACGGCCACTTGGTATCACCAGATTGTTTCCATGCCGTCAGCGACAGTGCATAGCGGAAAAAAAGCGAGACCGACGCTAAAGACAATGGCATCGGCGGCACGCTCGCGCTCACATAGAGCTGCCAATAGGGTAGCGGGCGGCCCAGCTTCGGCAGCGGGAGACGTACAAGATCCGCTCCTGCGTAACGCCTAAACGGATCGGGCTGCGTCGCCCAATCCATGTAGCCCAGTGCGGCGGCATAACGGTGAAAGTGATGTTTACTCCGCTCGTGGTAAGCGACAACAGCCTCGTCGGCAGAGGTATCCATCTCACCGACTAATGTTTGAGAAGTCACGACGAACAGCTCAAATACGACAAACCACCGACGGCAAAAAATTCAGATGCCTTGAGTCGATAGTATTTGTCTTCCACTTCCTGGGACTGCTCTGCGTAAGGCTGCGTCATGACGGCCTGCAGTTCTCGAACGAGCGAGTAATCACCCTCGCTCGCTTGGCTGTACGCAGGAACAAGCAACCACTCGCGCAAGCTGTATTTTGGGTTGACCAGTTTCATTTGCCTAGCGATCTCCTCACGGGTGTGGGGCTGCCCTGTCTTTGCATCAGTTTTCGCCTCGGTGCTGCTGCCGACCAGTGATTGCCATTGTGTAAGCCAAGCTGACCAGCGCAGGTCCAGTCCTTCGGGGGCTCGCTGCAAGTCCTGGTAGAAGCTTTTTTTCAGTGGCTCAATATCGCTAGGCAGCGCCGAAAGCTCGCGGAAGAATATGGTGTAATCAACAGGGGTTTGCACCATAAGTGTTTCGAGCTCATTAAATAGCGCTGGATGAAAAGTGCTAAGTCCAAGCTTGGCAGCCCACATCTGCTCCATTTGTGCTTGCATCTCGGTCGAAAAGCCATTTACCAACTGCTGGAGCTGTTCCAAGTCATCTGGCTTAGACGCCAGCAATGGGCTTAATGCAGTGCAAAACATCAGGAAATTGCGTTCCGCGGCTACGGGTTGATTGAGAAAAGCGAAGTGCTGTCCGCCACCCGTCCAAGGCTGATATTGCGGGTTGAACACATCGCAGAATCCGAAGGGACCATAGTCGAGTGTGAAGCCACCAGCTGCGCAGTTGTCGCTGTTGAAGTTGCCTTGGCAATAACCGACACGGATCCAGTTTGCCACCAATGAAGTCAGGCGGCTACGGAACTCGCGCGCCAGTAACAGCACTTTTTCGGCGCTGGTCAGTTGCTGGTCGATAACATCCGCGTATTCTCGTTCGACTAAATGCAACATCAACTGTTCAAGCTCCTCCAGCGCTTTGGGGTGTTCCTGCTTGCGGGCGCGGCGGCCGAAGAGCTCGAGCTGACCGACCCTAATAAACGAGGGTGCAACACGCGTCGAAATAGCAACAGCCTCCGTTATAAGTCTATCGGGATCGGGCGAGTGCGAGCCCTGGGAGTACCACGGCCGCTTGACCGTCTCTGTTTTAGACACATACAAACTCAGCGAACGAGACGTTGGCACGCCGAGCGCATGCATATGCTCCTGTGCTAGGAACTCCCGCACACTCGACCGCAGCACGGCGCGACCGTCCGCGCCGCGGCAATATGGCGTGCGGCCACCCCCTTTGAGCTGCATTTCCCAGCGTTGACCCTTGATGACAGCTTCAAGCACGGAAACAGCGCGGCCGTCGCCGTAGCCATTGCCGGTTCCAAACGGACATTGCTGGGTGTATTCGGTGCCGAAGATGGACAGTGCATACCCACACGCCCAACCGACCTTGCGCATCGGCTCCGGCACCTGCGAGATGTCGCCGGAGAACATGCGAACGAAGTCAGCCGACTGCGCCATGCTGTCTGCAAAACCCAATTCGCTAAAAAAGGTTTTGCTGTGCGCAACGTACTCTGGGTCTTCAATGGGTGTCGGCTTAACGGGGACGTAGTGCCCCGTGAATACTTGTCGCGGCACATAGTCGATGCCATTTTGTTTCGCGTCAGGATCGCCGTTGAGCGTGTCCATGAGTGAGTAGTTGGCTAACTTAGCGAGATCGTCGAGTGTCGCGACGGTTGGGGAAGTTTCCTGGGACAGTTGATTTATCATAGGGGTACCTCATGGATTGGGTAGAAGGGCAGTTTCCCCGCTGCGAGGTCCATCGCATCGACGATTGTTCGATTTATGGGGCGAACCTTTTCAGCATAACGGCGAAGGCTTGTCGCTGGAGCACCTGAGAAAACGCGCATCCCAGGTTGCTAATGTAAAGCTTGCCTTGCAGGATCGAAATCTTGCCATATGGCCATGAATCACCATGATCGACTCCTTGCAGAATGTCAGCTCGCTCTTGGCGATAATCATGTTGGCCACCCAGGACATAACAAGGGGTAGCTGGGCTAGCGGCGATCCGGCTGCTCGTTTTTTGTTGCAAAAAAAGAGGGGCCGTCAGGCTCTAGGTTCGACTCCAAAAGACCTTACACGTATCAGAGACGGCGAGCAAAGTCTCCACGAAAATGCTGATGGACAAGCAAGGAATCAGACATTCTGTCTAATGGAACGATTTTTCAGAAGTTATCAAACTGAATGGACGCCCAAACATGAGTATATCAGTTTTGTATAAGCAAATGATGATATTCCGGATGATATACTGAAGCACTCCAATACAATACGTGATCATGGTTATAAGAATTATATGACTCCAACAGCAGCCGAAATGGCCGCGTAAAGATGCATCGCCTGTTTGTATACAGATTGAGTTGACCACATCACACGTTACATGTCAGGAAGATTAATTATTGCAAATAAAAAGCCCCCTTAATTTGAGGGGGCTTTATTTAACGTTGAAAAATTAACCTATGTTCTAGTTGCTCTAATTCTTCTGCGGACAAACACCCCAAGACCAAAGAAACCAAACAACAATTCAATTAATCCTAAACTACCACCACCGCTACTGGTTGAAACTGGAGTTGGTTCTATCGTTTGAGCAGGAACACCAACAGTGACGGGATCTATGATTGTGCCATTCTCGACACCATCATCATCAAGGTATCCGCCATCAGTGATACTCACTTGCACCAAGTTATCGCCGATTAACACCCAATCCGTAGCATCAACCTCAACCGTAGTGCCATCATCCTTGACTTTGAGCAACGCAAACTCTGTTGGTAAAGCACTGCCAAAATTAATCGTAACGGATATAGTGCTTCCAACCGCAATGCCAGTTACGTTATAACTAAATTGCGGCATGGGATAAGTATACTCAGTACCCGTTGCTGTTGTTGCTGAAACAACAATACCCGACACACTTCCTTGATCGACTGTAATAGGTCGAGTTAAATTATAAATAACTGTGCCATCATCAAGTATAGTGGTTGGCGCTCCTGCGTCGTCGAGATCTGCTTCTGCACGATAGCGAACCACAGTATCTTCATTGCCAGCTGCATCAGTTGACGTTTCCATCCATACTGCATACAAATTTTCACCGTTAGGCTTCATGGTGAGTTGTGATTCAAAATCAGGCTCACCCTCTGGATCTAAAGGAACCGTAACATTAGCGGATAACAATTTGAGTGGCTCATAGGTTCTACCACCATCTTTGGTTTTAGTGACAAAAACATCAAGTTCTGCACCAGATTCGATATGAGCATAGGTGTTTTTGACAGAACCCCACGCTAATATAAAGGCATTAGGATCTTGACAATTTGTACCTTCAGGCGCATTGACAGGATCACAGGCAGACGTACTGCTTGGTGCACCCACAATGCGAGGCTCTTTAATATCGACCTCAGCTTCAGGTAGATAATTAGTCAGGTTTTGGGTACCCGTCCAAGTATGTCCACCATCATAACTACGACGAGTAAAGAAGTTATAGTTATTTTCGGTAGTGTACTTCGCTAGTGCCCAGTCTGAAGTGTAACTGTAACCAAACAAGATGGTATCACCACGGATAGCGCCACGATGTGCACGTGCATCTTCGAGATTATTATTCTCGGTAGTTATCGTTAAGGCTTCAATAGTCTTGGTCGTATCATCACTAGTGACCTTACCGACAGCATTAGTACTTAGGTTCATTGCTCCTGAATTATTAATACGATCTGATAGTGTGATTGGGGGGACGTGGTCTCGATCATCATCAGTCAAATAGTAATTACAACCTCCAGCTTCCTCATAGGTTACATCTAATACTGCATCCCCTTCTGCAATAACGACTACATTACCTAAACCATCAACATAGCCACCGAGTCCATCGGGATACACCACTGAACCTGTAGATGTCAGTACATAACGGGTAAACGTAGTAAAACGGGTATCTACCGCGGGTATTAAATCAACCGGAGTCAAGCCTGTATTCACCGCTTCTGTACCGACCTTACCAATACGGCCCACTATGTCAGAAGGGCCACCTTGGTCATACGCGCCCTCTTTCCAGAAAAACATGAACTTGGTTCCGCTTTGATTAATACTCTCATCCATACCAGCGGCCTGATTACCGAAGAAACGTACCCGTCGAGCATTTTCTGCTGGATTACTAATCACACAACCAATACGTGATGGGTCTTGCCAATCTGGTGACTGGTAAACGTCGCTAACAACGCCCTCTGTGTCTGAATATTCACTTTGTGGGTCAGAACTGGTATTTAGAGTGTCACTATCAGTGAAATTGCCCTTAGCACCCGGCTGATTTTGGTTTTTAGCATCACCTGTTGAACTGCCGCCTTTTTGCAAACCTGAACTAAATGCGACATTAATATAACTCGCTGGTGGCTTGTCGAAAGTAAAACGGTGATAACGGACAACCTTACCAAAATCGACCCCCTCACCACCGCCCTTGGTTTCTTCATAAGCGATGATAGTGACAGGTTTCTGCCCAGGCACTTGGGCCATACCTAAGTTTGCGCGTGATGCGCCTTCTTTACCTGTTTCTACCAATAATGGTTGAGTGTCTAAACATTCAGGTGTGGCCGCACAAATCGGATCAAGATAACCCGTTAATTCAGTAACAACATCATCCCCTTCACGTTTTTTAAACTTTTTGAAGTTATTGGTAACACGAGAAACATTGGCAGCAAACGAAATATCTGCAAGTGCGGGAGCTTTCATATCTTCAATATAGGTATACCAAATATCTGTACCTTTATTGACATTCGCACCACTGGCGCCATCTCCCGGACCATCTGCAGTACCGGTTTTTAAACCTTCAGGGTCTTCCTGCCAAACAACATTCCACGCTACTTTTGTACCATCACTATAGCTAGTTGCACGGGGTACATTTTGTTTGGCATCACGTTCACCAAAGCTTAATTGCTCACGCTTCCACGTACCGCCTGTAGGTACACCATCTGCATCTATTGCACTAGGATTTTTAGTATAGGCGATGTAAGTACAACTAAAAGGCAGTTGTCTTCCTTCACGATCAAGGTAGGTAGCAGCACCCTGATGGTAATTGTAATCCGGGAAATCATCATTCAGGTTAGTCACATCGACATCGACTGCGGGACAGTATTTATCATCCCATGAAACAGCCACATAACCCCCTGCCGCAAAGATATTCGGTTTCCCTGAGTCACCATAAAAATCGCCAAGAGAAATATCTCCATTAACATCCGTTTCCCAGTAGCTTTGTTTCGATGTTCTACGCGCCGTATCAGAAATATTGACTGGTGCACTCCAAGTAGCGCCGTCATCTTTTGACACGCGGATAAAAATATCCTGAGCAGGACGTTCTTTTTGCGCTTTCAGGTCATAAACCGTTTTACTATCACTATTACCATAAGCATATGCACTGACTAAATCACCATTAGGCAGTCTTTTTATTTTGCCTTTTGCAGCTAAGTCTTCAGTTAATACTCCACCGTCATCATGAGGTGATAAAGCTTGTGCATCACTGGCTAAGGCAATTGAAAATGTAGCGCTTGATAAATAAACTGCAGCCATACAACGTAGTAGTTTTTTAAATTTCATAATAAATACTCCCTAACTGTAAATATTTAATGAAAAATCTTATTCTTAGTTTCCTATCGCCTTAATTCCAAATGAATCGGGCAATATATATACAGCAACGACCGCGCCACAATGATATTGATACCGATAAATTGCCGGTTAATACTGATTCATATCAATTTTATACGTTTGATTAATATTATTTTTTTGTTTTTTTGTTAATATAATTGTCATATATGACAAATGTGTTGACAAAAATGGAGTTCGTTATGTCGATTAGCCTTCAATATATAAATCAAGATTTTGCCACTATGCTAAATGCTTATGACTGCCCTGCAATTTTGGTTACGCCCGAATATAGAATACTTGCCAGTAATCAACGGTATCTTGAAATTTTTGGGGCAATAGATCTGGACCAACCAGCTTATTGTTACAAGGCGTCACATCATCATGAAATCCCCTGTGACCAAGCTGGGGAGGCTTGCCCATTATCTGCCGCAGGTATTTCTGGGAAAAAACAACGCGTATTACATATTCATCATTCCCCTCGAGGTAAAGAGCATGTGGACATCGAAATACTGCCTATTTTAGACGACAAAGGGGAGGTGAAATTCTTTGTCGAGCTTTTAAAGTCAGTCACATTGGCAAACCCAAAAATTGACGGTAATGAAATGGTCGGCGCCAGCCTCGTTTTTAACCAATTGGTCGAAAACATTACCCGCGTTGGACCAACAGAAGCATCGGTATTATTACTGGGAGAAATAGGTACAGGTAAAGAAATAGCGGCTTCAGCTGTCCATCTAGCAAGTAATCGGAAGACTCAGCCAATGGTTATACTAGAATGTTCAGGTCTCACTGAAACATTGTTTGAAAGTGAATTATTTGGCCATGTAAAAGGGGCTTTTACTGGCGCGTTGTACAATAAACATGGTCTAGTTGAGGTGGCTAACGGCGGTACATTGTTTTTAGATGAGATAGGCGATGTGCCTTATGAGCTACAAATAAAGCTATTGCGCCTAATTGAAACTGGCACTTATCGCCCCGTAGGCAGTAGAGAAACCAAACGGTCTGATTTCAGACTTATTTGCGCCACAAACCAAGATATTTTTTCAATGGTAGAGCGTGGGGAGTTCAGAAGAGACTTGTACTATCGCATCAATGTATTCCCTATTAAAATACCCTCTTTAAATAAACGTAAAGAAGATATAGCACTGTTAACAACCGCGATTCTGCAGCGAATAGATGACAGTGGAAAGTACATAGTGACAGATTCTGCAATCAATTTATTAAGAGAGCATGACTTTGTGGGTAATATTCGAGAACTGCGAAATATACTATCCCGTGCACTTGTGCTGGCGAATACACAAATTATTGATAGGAATGTGATTAAAACCTGTCTTGAAATTGACCGCAAAATAGGAGGTCATTCAGAGTCTGAGACTGATTTGAAAGGCAATGAGCTAAGATATTTACAGCGTCTTATAGAGAGTGTCAATGGAGATAAAGACAAAGCAGCAACTTTGGCAGGCATTAGTACTCGCTCATTATATAGAAAGTTACAGTAGACATATGGGAAGATCGTGAACGTTATTTAAGTCATTTCAGTGAAATATCGACCTGTTCAAGTGCTTGTGAGCTTATACGCTTTTTTATGGAATCAGATTATGTAGATCGGATCATTCAAACAGCATGTTAGCGCGATATACGATCACCACCGCCAAAAAACATAAAAAAGACCATTTAGGCCGGTATCTATTAATCATCACGCTCAATACAACTTATTACGCTTAATTGTTCCATCTAAAGTGACGAACAAATCATAACAATCATCACCAAAGCAATCTAAAGCGCGAATCGCTACGTACCAACTAGCTCATTCATTATGAGATTTTTGGCACCATGGTCAATACCGCCAAACACGCTATTAATATCGTCTGGTTTAAACGCGATTTGCGCTTGTCTGATCATCAGCCGCTCGTCGATGCGTTTAACCATCATCTACCCTGCTTGCTGATTTATAACTTTGAGCCATTTATGCTGGCTGACTCGCATTATAATGAGCGTCATTGGCGCTTTGTGTGGCAGTCGCTACAAGACATAAATCAACAACTGGCGCGGTTTAATGGTCAGGTATATACCTTCAATGCGCCAATAATTGATTTGTTGAATGAATTATCTCAACAGTTTGAAATTAAAGATATTTTTAGTCATCAAGAGATTGGTCTACACAACAGCTTTGAGCGCGATAAAGCGGTTGCCCGCTGGTGTCATCAGCAGCAAGTTAATTGGCAGCAGTCACCTACTGGCGCGGTAGTGCGTGGCCGAAAACACCGCAAACAGTGGGACCAACACTGGCAACAAGTTATGAACAGTCCTATTGCTATCCCCAATTGGCAATTATGTCTGCTACAAAAGCTCGATAACTATCAAAATCCGCTTATCGACCAAGCCATCATGATACACAATGATCAGTTTCAAACGGGTGGTCCTAAAGCGGCCAGAGCTGTCTTGAACAGCTTTTTAGGCCATCGCGGTAAAGACTATCAACGCAGTATTTCTAGCCCCAGTTTGAGCCGTATCCATTGCTCACGTTTATCGCCTTATTTGGCTTGGGGCAACATCAGTCTTCGGCAAGTTTACCAAGCCACATTAACTCGTTATAACCAAGTGCAGAGCCAAAACGGTGATAACCCAATAAATAGTAATAACCGAGGTTGGCGAAAGTCATTGCTGGCGATGATGTCGCGCTTACACTGGCATTGCCATTTTATGCAGAAATTTGAAAGCCAATGCAGCATGGAATTTACCCCGGTAAACCCTGGGTATCTAGAGTATCCCTACCGTACAGACGACAAAGTACAGCAAGATATTCAGCGCTGGGCCGAAGGTCAAACGGGGATCCCAATTATCGATGCCTGCATGCGCGCTTTACAGCACACCGGTTACATTAATTTTAGAATGCGCGCCATGTTAGTCAGCTTTGTGACTCATCATTTAAACATTACGTGGCAACATGCCAGCTTACCGTTAGCCAATTATTTTCTCGATTTCGAACCTGGGATCCATTACCCGCAACTGCAAATGCAAGCCTCGGTCACAGGCATTAATACCATACGCTTATACAATCCAATCAAGCAGTCACAAGACCAAGATCCCCGTGGGGATTTTATTCGCCAGTGGTGTCCAGAGCTTACCAACTTACCCAATGAGTATATTCATCAACCTTGGCTACAGCCGCCGATGGAAGCTATTTTTAATGATGTAATTTTAGGCCGTGATTACCCAGAGCCTATGATAGATTTAACCCTAGCCGCTCAAGCTGCGCGCGATCGCTTATGGTCATACCGTGAACAACCTCAAGTTCAACGGCATATCGGCGCAGTATTAAGCCGTCACGTTAGCCCTAAACGCAAACGTACCAAGAACAAGGCCGCAGAACTAAAGGTACAGGCAAAAAGACCGTCATGACACATAACAAACAACAGCTTGAACAGAAAACCTGTTTGGTTTGTCAGCGCCCTTTTACATGGCGTAAAAAATGGGCGAAAGACTGGCCAAGCGTAAAATACTGCTCTGAGCGCTGCCGTCGCCATAAAGCCTCTAGCCAAACAAATTAAGGTAACGAATATGACGACACTGCATACTGATATATCTGCGCCATTATTGGGCGAGACCGACACATTAAGGCTGATCCTGGGCGATCAACTCAACGTCAGTCACAGCTGGTTTACACAGGTTAATCCCAACCGAGTGTATTTAATTGCCGAGCTGCCACAAGAGACTAACTACGTCAGTCATCATGTGCAAAAAGTGTGTGCCTTTTTTGCGGCTATGGCGCAATTTGCCCAAGCTTTAGCACAATGTGGTCATCAAGTGTTGTACCTGACCTTAGATGAAACCCAGCACTATGCCGACCTACCAGCGTTGCTTGAACACATTACTGCTGCGCATAAGTTAACTCATTTTGAATACCAACAGCCTGACGAATACCGTTTATCGCAGCAATTAGGATCTCTTTTACTACCAGGCATTGCTATCAATAGCACTGACAGCGAACATTTTTTATTGCTGTTTAGCGACATACAAGGTCAATTCACCCCGAAAAAACACCTCAAAATGGAATTCTTTTATCGACGGATGCGCAAACGCTTTAATGTGCTGATGCAAGATGGGGAACCTTTGGGAGGCCAGTGGAATTTTGATCAGCAAAACCGGGCGAGCTTTAAAAAGAATGACCTTGCTGATGTTCCTGCGCCGTTACTGTTTGCCAACGACGTCAGTGATATTTTAGCCCGACTTAAGCGCCACAATATCAACACCATAGGCAAAGCGGAAAACCAATTGTTATGGCCAGTTAATCGGCGTCAATCACGTGAGTTACTTGACTATTTTTGCCAGCACTTATTGATCCGCTTTGGTCATTTCCAAGATGCGATGACCGAAAATAGCCCGTCGGCTTGGAGCCTATATCATTCAAGGTTATCGTTTGCGCTCAACGCCAAAATGATTTCGCCTAGCGAAGTGATCAATAAAGTCATCGCTCATTGGCAAGCACATCAAAATGATATTTCACTGGCTCAAGTGGAAGGTTTTGTGCGGCAGATATTAGGTTGGCGCGAATATGTCCGCGGTATTTATTGGATCAATATGCCCGACTACGCTACTGATAATGCCTTGCAAGCACAACGGCCGCTGCCGGAGTATTTTTGGACCGCAAACACTAAGATGAATTGCATGCACCACGCCATAAAACAGTCGCTCGATTATGCCTATGCCCACCATATTCAAAGGTTGATGGTGACTGGCTGTTTTAGTTTACTCGCGGGTATCAATCCAGATGAAGTCGACCAATGGTATTTAGGCATTTACATTGATGCCATCGAATGGGTCGAAATGCCCAATACTCGCGGGATGACTCAATTTGCCGACGGCGGCATTGTCGCCACAAAACCCTATGCCGCCAGCGGCAATTATTTGAATAAAATGGGCGATCATTGCAAAAGCTGTCATTACAATGTCAAACTCAAAACCGAAGCCAACGCCTGCCCGTTTAACAGTTTATATTGGCATTTTATTCAACGTCATCAAGAGCGATTTAAACGCAATCCACGCATGGCGATGGTGTATAGAAACTGGCAAAAGATGGATGCTAACACTCAGCAGGCCATTATCAACAAAGCCGATACGCTATTAGAAAATATAGAAAGCTTATAACCTTTAACTGTCGGGATAGGATTGAATGATGGACAAAATCTCAGCCATACGCAGTTTTGTCGAAGTCACCTGTTGTGACCGTTTAACCAAAGCTGCCGAGCAACTAGGCTTAAGCCGTTTGCAGCTATCTTGGCACATTGAAGCAGTCGAGTCATGACTCACACAACACCAGACCATAGCAAACAAGCTAATGCGGATTAGCGAGGTACAGATCTCTGGTTAAGAATCTCTAATTAATAATCGCTAATTAAGAATCTTCAGCTAATAATCTTGAGTAATAGTTGCTGTAATTGCTGCGGTTGATCAAGGCTAGCATCATGGCCGCAGTCATCAATTTTAAGTAACGGAGTTTGGTAAAAAAGAGCTAATTGCTCGCTACATTTGGGATTAGCTAACTTGTCTTGATTGGCAACGATCACACTAACACAGGTGCCTTGTAATACAGGGCTATGAAAACGGGCTGAGGCGTACAATTGGCGTAGCCCATTGATAAATGATGTATGAGATTGCAACCTTAGTAAGCTCCAAGCATTAATCACTTCAATACTTTGACCAAAATGCCTGCTGGTAAAATCCAATACTGTTGCCTCTAGCCAATGTCCTCTGTCAGTTCCCCCTTGATTTTGACCAGGCAAATAAGGGCGAACAACGCTTAGCAAAGCATGCGCTAAAGACATCATTAACCCCCAACATTGAAACCGATAATACCAAGGTGACAAGTTGGCCGCGCTGCTGTTAATTAACACCACATGCTGCACTCGTGATCGACACTGCGCCGCCATAGTTAACGCCAACATGCCTCCCATAGACAAGCCCACTAATACCAAGTTAACTTGGCTTGGCGGCGTACCCTGTTTAAGCAACGCGGCATCAATTTGCTGCCACACCGCATCACAATAGTCTTGCATTTTACCTGGACTAACCTGATTAACTAACACACCATTACCGGGTAAATCCACGCTAATGACATTCACAGCTTGTTGGTTTAAACGCTGATCAAATCCATTCCAATGACGACTGTCACGCATTAATCCTCTTAGCAATACCAAGGTGGTCATAGGTTATCCTCACTTAGCCTCATTTAGCTTTTTTAGACCAGAAGCGATTAGCTTGTTGAGTCAATAGGGTCAGTTGTTTAGGGTTTATTTGTTCAATAACTTGCGCATAAGCAGCATCGATCAAAAACTGCATTAATACCACGTGTCGCCGTAAAACGCGTTGATGTCGATGTGTTTTTTGCGGATTAAAATAGCCGGGGAAATTAAATAACTGACGCGGATTTTTACGCAACCAAGCCCATGACCCCATTTCTAACGTTAACGGAATAAACGGTTTATCGCTAACATTACTCGCCACCAAGTAATCCCAAATATCGCCATGGGTACGATAAAAATGACTTTGCGGCGCTAACCGATAATGACTGTGGTGAGGATAACCTTTCTCGAACAATTGCATTAGCTGATAAATATAACCTATCCCAGCAAACGGCTGCCGAGTATGGGCATGAGGAAACCACACATGATCGCGTAAGCCAAAACCAGAATGGGCGTCTAAGGCAATAACACTGCTGCTCTGTTGTTGTAGTTGTTGAACATACCTTACTAACGCTTGGGTTTCGAGTTCCATACCATGTTGGCCGCGATACCAAGGCAAGCGTGGTGATAATCGCTGACCGCCAACAAGAAAGGTCACCTCTTCATCTGAATCAATCGATGCATTACGCATTAAATCGACGTTATTACCATTACCACGGCTGCCTCGTAAAAAGCCCACCGGATTCACCACTGGCACAAACGCTAAACGTACATGCTTGAGTAATTGCTGTAAATGAGTATCCCAAGGCAGACGATTAAGTAAGCTGCCTAAAAAAGCCAGCACCACTTGCGCACCAATCCGTTCAACACCGTGCACCCCACCGACAAACAATACGGTAGGACAAGGTTGTTGTTGGCCTAACTCAATGGCCGTTACCGACAGTTTTTCACCACGGTAATATAAATCCGCTAAAGACTGGTGCCGAAATTGCTGTTGATGCTGTTGATGCTGTGCAATTAGGCGTTTTAATGTGTCTATCTCAAACGAATGCTCAAATGAAAACGTACCCATTAGCCACTATTTACTGTCACAAAATGATCTTAATAAACTAACCAAAAAATAAGACAAGTTAGTGACAATAAATTGAAACAACCTAAATAACACATTGCTTAACAATGTTTACATAAAGTAAACAAATCAATATAGATCATATAATTAGAAAACTATTATCGGGTTTGGAGACCCAAATCACATTCGATTTAAGGCAGAGGTTTTATCATTATTTCAAGATAGTAAAACTAAATAGGCATTCGATAATGAGTACAATTGAATCAATCACCTTAATGCTAGCCTTAGTGTATAGCACCAGCTTGCTGTACTGGAGTGGCAAAAAATGGGGCGCACTTGTCAGCGCTGCATTATTGCTCGGTGCAACCCTAGCCAGTTTTTTCTGGCCATTACTACTCATATTATTGGTCGCGGTGATCATTGTCACGGCACTAGGACAATATCAACCTGCGTTTGCCAATGCAGAAGGTAGACCCAACCAAGTACGTGAGATTTGCCAACACTTCTTTGCCCTTTCCATGTTATTGGTCGGAGTGCAATATGCTATCAACGCAGGATTATTATATGCAGGGGAAACGCCTTGGTTAATGCGACCCGATGTCGGTGATGCGTTTTTACCTATTGCTGGAGGCATTGAACTTAAAGCTATTTTAACCTTAGGGCTCTGGGATCAAAATCATCCTGCGGCAGTGGTTATGCTGTGTGTCGTATTACTCACAGGTTTAATATGTAAGCGCGCATTTTGTGGCTGGGCTTGCCCATTAGGGTTAGCTGGCGAATACCTCTATAAACTGAGAAAACATTTTATTCACGCCGAACTTCTGCCACCAGCATGGTTGGATTGGCCACTCAGAATGCTTAAATATTTGCTATTAGCAGCACTGCTTTATTTGGTTATTTCTATGCCAGCGGCATCTATCCCACATTACATGTCAGGGAATTACCACAAAGTAGCCGACTTAAAAATGGCAGTATTTTTCATGATGCCATCAATGGTTGCCTTAATCGGCTTCGGTATTCTGTTTGCGTTAGCCGCATGGCGTCGCCAAGGTTTTTGCCGTTATATTTGCCCTTATGGCGCGCTGTTAGGCATAGTGAGCTTTTTCAGTCCATTTAAAATTCGTCGTAATACTCAGCATTGTTTAATTGAAACCAAAGGCATGAGTTGCGATAAATGCACCCGCGCATGCCCTGCCAATATATCAGTACATACTCAGAAAGATATTCGTTCCGATGAGTGCCAAGCCTGCATGCGTTGTGTGTCAGCGTGTCCTAAAAAAGAGGCGCTGCAATTAAGCACTCGCAATGGTATTAAACTGTCTGCCAGAGGATTGCTGATTATGTTACTGACGGTAATGTTTATGTTACCGCTGTTTGCTTACGTCGGAGGCTATTGGCACAGCCAAACGCCTGACGACATAAAAATGGAACTGATACAAAAGCTTGATCGTATAGGTCATTAATTCAGAGTTTATAATGAACAATTAAAAATCAATAACACGAGTGTCTATTTTATTTAGACACTCGTGTTATTCCTCACTGACTCAAGCATCAATGGTTGTAACCAATGACCAAACACTATTCGTTTCCTCCTTTAAAGCACGTTGCTTGGTTTTCGCTGCACAATAAAATCCTATAGCAAGAGCCTAGAACGCTGCGCTGCTAGTACGCTTCGCGGTAGAGGCTATAAAATCAACAGCCTAGCAGGACAACGTCCGCCCTAGAACCTCGAAGACCGAAGGTCGCTCTAGCCCCCGTAGGCGCCTAATACCTAGCACCTTGAACGCTGTCATGTCTCGTCATGCACAATCCTGCATGCCGAGGTCGTTTGGGTATAAGCAAACAAAAAGGGCTGCGCAATGCAGCCCTTCAATTAAATATCACTTACCACAATGGTTAACTTACAAGCCTTCAAGCGTTAAACGCTTACTACGCTTATTATTCGCAAAAATCAGTGCAATTAACGCCACCACACCGACAGCAATACCGATAGGTTGACTTAATGGTTGAGGGAAGCCAAAACCAATACCCGCCGTTAAAATGTACGACACTGTCACACTCGTCCCCACAATAGCAGGTAAACTCACGATCCAATGGAAGGTACCACGGTTAAATAAATACTTGGTCGCTAGCCATAATACGCTGGTAGATAACAACATATTTGAGAATGCGAAATAACGCCAGATCAGTGTAAAATCAATCTTGGTCATAAAATAGGCAATAATCAAAATAGGCACCGCAACAAATAAACGGTTTCTGATACTTTGAGGGATCTTAAAAGCATCAATAATGGTTAAACGTAATGCTCTAAATGCAGTATCACCAGAGGTAATTGGGAAAATCGCCACCGCAATAATCGCCATAATACCACCCGCGGCACCTAAGTAAGTAGAAGCCACTTGGTTAACCACCATTCCTGGACCACCTATGTCAAGAATACCTTTAAGTTCAGCATAACCACCAGGGAAAGCCGCGATACCCGCAGTAGCCCAGACACATGCGACCACACCTTCTGCCATCATTGCGCCGTAGTAAACAGGACGAACGTATTTTTCATTGGTTAAACAACGCGCCATGATGGGTGCTTGTGTTGAGTGGAAACCACTAATCGCACCACAAGTAATAGTGACAAACAATAATGGCCATACAGGTAAACCGTCTGGATTAGGCTCTAATAATTCATTGTTATAGTGACTGTGATCAAAATAAGCAAAGATACCATCAACAGTCGGTAATTGTGGTGCGTGGATTAATAACGCAACAGCAATTGACGTTGTCATCACAATCATTAATAAACCAAATACTGGATACAGTTTAGTAATGATTTTATCTATTGGTAACAAGGTTGCTAAAAAGTAATAGCCCAAAATCAATAATACCCAGAAGGTATTTTCGCCAAAAATGGTGTCTTTAAAATAATCTAAGTTACTGAGCAATCCTGCTGGGCTCATGATGAATACAACACCAACGAAAAATAACAGCATGGCAGTAAATATCAGCATGGCTGCTTTAAAGTAAATATTAAAATAATGTCCCGCAATTTCAGGTAAGCTTTTACCGTCCTCTTTGATGCTCATGACACCGGAGAAGTAATCGTGAACCGCGCCACCGAGTAAATTACCAAGGACAATCCATACCAGCGCTATAGGGCCATAAAGCGCACCTAAGATAGGTCCGAAGATAGGTCCGACACCAGCGATGTTGAGAAATTGAATTAAGAACGCTTTAACCGGATGAACTTCGACATAGTCAACGCCATCATTAAATCGTGCTTGAGGGGTTATTGCATTAGGGTCGATACCCGCTTGCCGTTCAACGAACGGACTGTAAAACTTGTATGCGAGCAAGAGAAGCCCGATACAAATGAAAAAAATCAACATGTCATTATCATCCATTAGTTATAGGAATGTACTCAATGTTAAGTTTGTTTCAGATAGCTTTAGAGGTCAAGTCATGAGGTATTATACCAAGGTAGGGGTTGCTATTAATCGCTCATCGTGACTTTATATCCAGCTTGGCGATAAAGTATAACTTTGTTAATGGGTTACCTCTACTCCCCAGCCATAGTGACTTTGTTACTTATCCCAACTTACTCTCATACTTTCACAAAAAAATCGACCCGCCACGCTTAATGCATGTTAATGCAGACAATACCCTTGTAGTATATAAGGATTAGTTTAACGCCATAAACAAACAATAATCTCGAATAAAAGCATTCTATTTATGGGTAAAATAAACTGTCTTAGATTATTATGTAAATATCATGTCAATATTATGTCAATATTATATCAATGTTATAATAGCCGCCTACTCGAGCTAACCATTCGCAATAAAGAGCAAAATCCACCTCATCTGCTCGCTTTCTCGATTTTTTCGCTTGTTATTTTTTTCGTTTGTTAGCTTTTTAGCTTGTTAGCTTTTTCGCCTATAAATAGATAAAACCCCACCGGCATTGCCAGTGAGGTTTTATTAGCCAAAAGATAATATAGTCGTTTGCTAAGCTATTTTTGCAGGGTTAACTCGATGCTAGATTCAACCGATGCTTGGATCTCAGCTTCGGTAAATAACAATGGACGTAATTGCTTTGCCGTAGAATACAGTTCACTTTGATCAGAAAAGCTAGGGCTTAACACGTTACTGGACTCCGAATAAGTCAAAAGACCTTTTGCCTTAGGACCATCATCAGTAAAGCTCACGGTCATCATCCAACTTGAACCACTTCGGATTTGGTAACCTTCTGAGGTTAATCCTGATGCTGCCGCCTTACCTGAAACAACATCTAACACAGGTGGGTATTTATGTTGAGGTATTAAAGTGTCATCACCGGATAAGGTGGTCGAAAACACGTTAAATCCACCTTCCGCATTATGACTACCAGGCCAAGGTAGCTTCACCCCAGATGCACTGCCATCAGGGAGTGACTTTTCAACAAATTGCACCTCTCCTAAGCTCGCATCCACAGCAAAACCTGCCGCTTCAAGATTCAACGCCCCATGAGCTAAAGCGATTAACGCGCTGCCATCAGTATTGAGCTTATTGGGTGTTGTTGCTGCACTCATATAATCAAAAGCTTCAGTTAACATGGTATTTTGATCAAACTGATGGGCAAACTCACGAATTAACGCCCCGCCCTTACTGTCATTATCTTGCTTACCATTCCACGCTCTTAGTGCTGAACATGATGCAGAAACATCTTTAGATAATGTGGCGCTCACCACCACGGGCGTATCACCTTGTAACTCACATTGGCTAATTAAGTCGGCTAACACCAACTCTGCGAGATAAGCTCGGTTGGATAATAAGGCCGTTTCAAGCTCTTCTATACTAAATTTACCGTCATCACCGGCTGCATCATCCATTAACGTTAACCCCATGCGAGTCCGTAATGATAATTGACCTCGCTCTGGACCGTATAAAGGAGAGAAGTTTTCCAAAGGTGCAGCAAGGTTAGTCGACCAAAATGAGTTATTTGAGTTTTGCACAAAGTCACTACGTTCAAGCTTAGGTGCACGTTCATAAGGCATTGGCGAATCATAACTAAACACCGAGGTATTACCCGGTAAAATAGTAAAACCAGCTTGAGCTTTAGCTGCAACAATAGCAGGGGTAGTTCTAATTATATCGACCACTAAATCAGAAAAACCCGGTACGGTTGAGTCGTCAATATAAAAGGCATTGCCTTCTTTGTCTGCGTACATAGTGTTATTAAAAATCACCCCATCATAATTTTTAAATGCTTGCTGGAACTCATCTTTATTGGTGGCGCGGTTCATGGCTAACCAATGATCAAGCGGATCTTTATTGGCCATGTTGGCGTCTTGAATAAAGAAGGCTTGACCATCATCCCAGCCAAACGGCGCCAATGATGGCGGCGCCTCAACCATTGGACCTTTAGCTGTGGTGTAAATGTCTTTTTCGGCCACCAACATACCTGCTGCACCTGCATTGACTAATACCGACACCGTTTCTTTGGTGATCGGCATCTTTGAGCCATCAAACAGATACTGCAATCTGTCACCTGAGACTAACTCTAGGTTATACATAACAAAGTGCTCGGCTGTCGAAAAGGTATGGGTCCAGGCAACATCGTTGTTAAAACCAATGTTCACCAGACCAGGCATACCCACTAACGACCCACCCATGACATCAATCTGGCCTGGGATAGTCATATGCGACTGCCAAAAACGTAAATTACCGGTATGCGGAAAATGCGGGTTACCTAACACCATGCCTTTACCGTTTTCGGTTTTATCTTTACCTAAACCCCAACCATTAGAACCCAAGTTTCGAGGATTAGTTTCAGGGGTGGTAATATTCGCCGCCCGTGCTATTAATTTATTGTTCATATCCTGCACAAACGCGGTTTGTGCAGTGGACGGTGCCGGCCCAACAATACGCGGTAAATACTCTTCGCCATCACCAGGGTTGGCGTAAAAAATTAAATCTAAAAAGTTAGCCGCACCAGGTAATAACGCGATGGAAAATATATAGTTGGCTACATCAATACCGCCAATGGGTTTAACCCAAGGTTGACCCGCACAGAATGGCTCGCCAGTTTGAGTTCCAGCGTCTATATCGGCAAGGTATTGATTATAACCCGCACTAAAGCCTTCCATTAATGCGCGCGAGTTATAACTAAACTGTGAATACTGGTTTTCAGCAAGCTGTCTAATTTTTAACGCTTTGTAAGCAAAATCAGAGATTAAATTGCCATTATCTTCGCTGGTCGGCAGACCCGTAGCAAAATCAATTGAAGCATGGGGGCCAAAGTACATTGACCGTTCAGAATTAGCTTTAATAAACCCATCGGCCATCACACATAAATTGTCTTGTGCTTGGGCATAACCACTCCCAAAACCTAGGCTTTCTAAGTTATCGGCAGAGATATGTGGTACACCGTATTGAGTGCGACGGATGTTGGCCTTTAAGGTGCCGTTAGGGGCAAAAGCTTGTAATGGAGGTGAAATGGCTTCGGGTTCTGGAGTAGGTTGAGGTGTTTTACCGTATTGAGTGTCATCACCACACCCGACGATAACCACACTAGAAACCATGCCAATGGCGAGCAGTATCTTGTTCAGTTTCATTATTATTATCCTTGTTGTATCCCAATGCTAATTAGCATGATGGGTGAGGTATTGAATCCTTTACGCCTCAATTTAAGCTAACAGCACGGCCAAAGTAATCCCAGTTACCTTGAAACGAATGCGCTGTTGTTAAATACAACAAAGACATGCATGCTCATTTAAGCAATCATTCAGTCGTCTGTCTACATCTTGATAAAAATAGCCGAAACTTGCTTAACAAAAACAATTAACCTTATAAAGCTAACCTCAGTCCTGGATAATAAACGATTATAAAATAGCGACGTCTTTGGCTATTTGCGTTGCATTGACCTGAATTAAACAAGTTATTTATGCGTAAATACGCCTTGTTAGCAGAACAAATGGCAAGTTTGATATTGATGACCCGCTGCGAGTATCGCTTCGCTGCTAAGATTGTATAGCATCTAGCAGCGTAGCGTCCTAGCATCTAGGCTTTTCGCTTGTATAGCATCTAGCAGCGTAGCGTCCTAGCATCTAGCAGCGTAGCGTCCTAGCATCTAGCAGCGTAGCGTCCTAGCATCTAGCAGCGTAGCGTCCTAGCATCT